>NZ_MJAA01000010.1:0-173426 GCF_001743375.1 Enterobacter sp. IF2SW-B1
GAACCTGCTGCAGGTTCGAATCATCCAGATCGCAGATAGCAAAAAAGCGCCTTTAGGGCGCTTTTTTACATTGGTGGGTCGTGCAGGATTCGAACCTGCGACCAATTGATTAAAAGTCAACTGCTCTACCAACTGAGCTAACGACCCGAGTGGTGGGTGATGACGGGCTCGAACCGCCGACCCCCTCCGTGTAAAGGAGATGCTCTACCAACTGAGCTAATCACCCACTCTGTACTGCCGGAACTGCGTTAAGTGGTGGGTCGTGCAGGATGACTCGGCTTCGCCTCGCCCTACGGGCCGTTGCTGACGCAACGTTATCCTTCACGTTTTACTACTAATTCCACCTGACTTAGTGGTGGGTCGTGCAGGATTCGAACCTGCGACCAATTGATTAAAAGTCAACTGCTCTACCAACTGAGCTAACGACCCACTTTTATGCTGCTTTCACGTTGTTTGATATCCCGTGGCAACGGCGGCATATATTACTGATTTAAGAATTCTGTTGGTGGGTCGTGCAGGATTCGAACCTGCGACCAATTGATTAAAAGTCAACTGCTCTACCAACTGAGCTAACGACCCACTTTTATGCTGCTTTCACGTTGTTTGATATCCCGTGGCAACGGCGGCATATATTACTGATTTAAGAATTCTGCGCAACAAAAATTTCGATGAAGATCACTTAACTGCTTAGTAATCATGCTGCACGACCAGAAATAACGCGATTTCTGGTCATGCGATAATCATCCCATCGAATTCAGGCGTTTTTGCGCCTGCTTAGCACCTTCGGTGCCGGGGAATTTTGCGACCACCTGCTGATACACCGCTTTGGCTTTCGCCGTGTCGCCTTTGTCCTGCATGATCACGCCAACCTTAAACATCGCATCTGGCGCTTTCGGCGATTTCGGGTAATTTTTTACCACGGAGGCAAAATAAAACGCCGCATCGTCCTTTTTACCCTTGTTGTAATTCAACTGACCGAGCCAGTAATTCGCATTTGGCTGATAGGTTGAGTCAGGGTATTTCTTGATAAAGTTCTGAAACGCAGCGAGCGCGTCATCCTGACGAGATTTATCCTGCACCAGGGCAATGGCCGCATTGTAATCCGTATTCGCGTCACCGCTCTGTACAGGCGCTCCTGTTGAGGCTGAAGCATCAGCAGACGGCGCAGGCGCTGAGGTTGCCGCGCCGCTTTGATCGCCCGCTGCGGGTTGTGCTGCTGCACCGCCGCTGCTCAGGCTATCTATCTGCAATAAAATTTGCTTCTGACGTTCCACAACCTGGTTAAGCTGATACTGACTTTCCTGAATCTGACCACGGAGAGAGTCAATATCGTTTTGGTTATCGGAAAGTTGCTGCTGGAGTTGGGTTAAAAGCTGGCTGTGAGCGTTAGAAATACGCTCGAGCTGAGTGACCCGGTCTTCTACCGAGCCTGAGCCGACACTACTGATTGGTGCCTGAGCAAAAGCGGCCCAGGGGGCCGCTATTCCAACCAGTAACGACAGACTCAACAGATGATGTCTGAAGTTACTGCTCATGCAATTCTCTTAGTAAACCAGTACGGCACGACGGTTTTTGGAGTAAGCCGCTTCGTCGTGACCCAGTACTGCAGGTTTTTCTTTACCGTAAGAAACGATGGAGATCTGGTCAGCAGAAACGCCTTTACCCTGCAGGTACATCTTAACGGCGTTAGCACGACGTTCACCCAAGGAGATGTTGTACTCTGGAGTACCACGTTCGTCCGCGTGACCTTCTACGGTGACTTTGTAAGATGGGTTGCTACGCAGGAAGTTAGCGTGAGCATCCAGCATCGCAGCGAAGTCAGAACGGATGTCGTATTTATCCAGATCGAAGTAAACGATGTTGTTCTGCTGCAGCTGCTGCATCTGAAGACGCGCTTGCTCTTCAGAAGACATGTTGCCATTGCCGTTCGCGTCCATACCGGTACCGGCACCCATCATGCCTTCGCCGCTCTGGTCATTGCTGGCGTTCTTGTTAGAAGAACACGCTGCGATTGCCATTACAGGCAGAGCGATCATCAGCCCCTTCAGCACTTTGTTCAGTTGCATTTCTATGATTCCTTTAGTAATCAATTAATTATTATTTACAGATACGGCGACCAGGCAGGTGATTTTACCTGTCCATCAGTGGCCGGAATACGCGCTTTGAAACGCCCATCTGTAGAAACCAGATTCAGCACAGATCCCATCCCCTGAGAAGAGCTGTAGATTACCATAGTGCCGTTAGGTGCCAGACTTGGCGTTTCATCCAGGAACGTTGACGACAGAACTTGAACGCCACCCGCTACCAGATCTTGTTTGGCAATGTGCTGCTGCCCACCGTTGGAGCTGACCATTACCATGAATTTACCATCGCTGCTCACGTCTGCGTTCTGGTTCTGAGAGCCTTCCCAGGTGATACGCTGCGGAGCACCGCCGTTAATGTTCACTTTATAGATTTGTGGACGGCCAGCCTGGTCAGAGGTAAACGCCAGGTTTTGGCTGTCCGGGAACCATGATGGTTCAGTATTGTTGCTGCGACCGTCGGTCACCTGACGGATCTGGCCAGAGCCAATGTCCATCACGTACAGGTTCAGGCTACCGGTTTTAGACAGCGCAAACGCCAGTTTAGACCCATCTGGAGAGAAGGAAGGCGCACCGTTGTGACGTGGGAACGACGCTACCTGACGCACCGCACCGTTAGCCAGCGTCTGGATAACCAGCGCAGAACGACCACTTTCGAAGGTCACATACGCCAGTTTAGACCCGTCCGGAGACCAGGCTGGAGACATTAGCGGCTGTGAAGAGCGTTTCACCAGGAACTGGTTGTAACCGTCGTAGTCAGATACGCGCAGCTCGTACGGGAACTGACCGCCGTTGGTCTGTACCACATATGCGATACGGGTACGGAACGCACCTTTAATACCGGTCAGCTTTTCGAATACCGCGTCGCTGGCCGCGTGTGCCGCGTAGCGCAGGTACTGTTTAGTGACCTTGTAAGAGTTCTGTGCCAGAACGGTACCCGGTGCACCGCCGGTATCCACCAGCTGCCAGGCCACGTTGTAAGAACCGTCCGGGTTAGGCGTAACCTGCCCCACCACCACGGCATCAATACCCAGCGCAGACCATGCAGCAGGCTGGACTTCCTGCGCACTGCCCGGCTGCTGCGGCAGACGAGAACGATCTAACGGGTTGAATTTACCGCTGTTACGCAGGTCAGCCGCCACGATGCCACCGGCATCTTCAGGTGCAGCGCCAGGACCGGCCCACTGGAACGGAACAACACCGATTGGGCGTGCCGAGTCCACCCCCTGGGTGATCTCGATACGTACTTCTGCGTGCAGGACTGCTGCCCACAGCATTAAAAAACTAAATGCTACACGTAATGCCTGCTTCATCATATCTCCCTTATCCGGGTAACCTTACCCACGATAATTTAGCAGAATGTTAACAAACTCAAATAGACAAAACTACCCGAACCCTGTGACTAAACCTGGTCTATTTTTCCCCGTTTGCACGGGGAAAATGTAACTTAAGGTTTGAAGTACAGCGGCGCATTTTTGAAGACTTCGTAGACTGCCTGAGAAGGCGGTTTAGGCATCTTCGCCTGACGCGCTGCAGCCAGAGCCGCAGTACATAAAGCCGGGTCGCCACCTTCAGACTTAATATCAAGCAGCATGCCGTCCGGAGCCAGTTTTATACGCAGCGTACACGTTTTACCGGCATAGGAAGACGCATCGTAGAACCGGCTTTCAATCGCCGATTTAATCTGCGCGGCATAGCCGTTGATTTCAGCCCCTGTCGCACCGTTACTCTTAGTGTTACCACTTCCGGTCGGCGCTGCGTTGTTTCCTTTCGCGCCACCGCCCGTTTTCGGTGCATTCTTACCGGAGCTTAAATCCCCCAGCAGATCGTCAACCCCTGCAGCGGCCGCGGCTTTCTCAGCGGCAGCAGCCTTTTTAGCAGCCGCTTTTTCAGCAGCTGCTTTCTTATCGGCAGCGGCCTTCTCAGCTGCAGCTTTTTTATCAGCAGCGGCTTTTTCAGCGGCGGCAGCTTTTTCGGCAGCAGCCTTCTCAGCCGCAGCGGCTTTCTTCGCAGCCTCGGCAGCCGCTTTCTTCTCTGCGTCCTGAGCGGCTTTCTTCGCGGCTTCCGCTTCAGCTTTCTTCTGTGCGTCAGCAGCGGCTTTCTTCGCGGCTTCCGCTTCGGCTTTCTTCTGGGCATCCGCAGCGGCTTTCTTCGCGGCTTCGGCCTCAGCTTTCTTCTGGGCATCGGCAGCCGCTTTCTTCGCCGCTTCTGCTGCTAATTTTGCCTGGGCATCAGCCTGCGCTTTGGCATCCGCTGCGGCTTTTGCTGCCGCCTCTTCCGCCTGCTTTTGCTGTTCCTGCGCTTTCTTCGCGGCCTCTTCGGCTTGCTTCTGCTGTTCCGCCTGCGCTTTCGCGGCTTCCTGCGCCTGCAAACGTTCTTTCTCAAGCTGCTTCAAACGCTCCTGCTCGGCGGCCTGCTTTTCACGCAGCTCTTCCGCCTGCTGTTGCGCCTGTTTTTCACGCTGCTCTTCAGCCCGTTTGGCACTCGCCTTCTGCTGTTGTTCGCGATTATAGTTTTGCACTACCGCACCGGGATCCACCATTACGGCGTCAATGGAAGACCCTCCACCGCCGCCTGCTGATGCATCAATATGCTCGTCGAACGAACTCCAGATCAGCGCTGCAAAAAGAATAACGTGCAGCACTGCGGAGACGATTATCGCTCGCTTAAGCTTGTCGTTCTGTTCGGTTGCCTTTGACACTATCGGTTCCCAAAAACTACGCGGATGATCAAATAGGTTGAGTCATTAAGCCAACTGACTTAACACCCGCACTATGTAGCAAGTTCAGCGCTTTAATAATTTCATCGTAGGGTACGTCTTTCGCGCCACCGATTAAGAAGACCGTTTTCGGATTTGACTCCAGGCGACGCTGCGCTTCGGCAATAACCTGCTCAGGTGGCAGCTGATCCATACGATCTTTCTCTACCACCACGCTGTACTGCCCTACGCCGGAAACTTCAATGATGACCGGAGGATCGTCATTGGTGCTCACCGCCTGTGATTCTGTCGCATCCGGCAGATCGACTTCCACACTCTGGGTAATGATGGGCGCTGTTGCCATGAAGATCAGTAGCAGTACCAGCAGAACGTCCAGCAGTGGCACGATATTGATTTCGGACTTGAGCTCGCGACGACCTCGTCCACGCGATCTGGCCATGGTTTACCCCTTGTTGCTCTCGGTGCTGGTAAACGCCTGACGGTGCAGAATCGCAGTGAACTCTTCCATAAAGTTGTCGTAGTTCAGTTCCAGTTTGTTCACGCGCTGGTTCAGACGGTTGTAAGCCATTACCGCCGGAATTGCCGCAAACAGACCGATAGCGGTCGCAATCAGTGCTTCAGCGATACCCGGTGCAACCATCTGCAACGTCGCCTGCTTCACCGCGCCCAGCGCGATAAAGGCGTGCATGATCCCCCACACGGTACCAAACAGACCGATATACGGGCTGATAGAACCCACGGTGCCGAGGAAAGGAATGTGCGTTTCAAGATTTTCCAGCTCGCGGTTCATGGAGATACGCATCGCACGCGATGCCCCTTCCACGACGGCTTCCGGCGCATGATTGTTTGCCCGATGCAGACGAGCGAACTCTTTGAATCCGCTATAGAAAATTTGTTCGGAGCCGGTCAGGTTTTCACGGCGTCCCTGGCTCTCCTGATACAGGCGAGAAAGTTCAATACCCGACCAGAACTTATCTTCAAATGCTTCCGCTTCACGGCCAGCTGCATTGAGGATACGCGTTCTCTGGATAATGATGGCCCAGGATGCGATTGAAAAACCAATCAAAATCAACATGATAAGTTTAACCAGAAGGCTTGCCTTCAGGAACAAATCAAGGATATTCATGTCAGTCACTGCTTAAACTCCGCGACAATAGACTTAGGAAGCGCACGAGGCTTCATTATGGTTGGATCAACACAAACAATCAGTACTTCAGCTGAGTTCAGTACGGTGTTCTCTGCGTTGACTATCCGCTGCGTGAAAACCAGTGAGGTTCCGCGCATTGATGTAATTTCAGTTTGGACTTCGAGCATATCGTCGAGTCTGGCAGGCGCAAAATACTCAAGCGTCATCTTGCGTACCACGAAGGCAACTCGCTCAGCCAACAGCACCTGTTGACTAAAGTGATGATGGCGCAGCATCTCTGTGCGTGCCCGTTCATAAAAAGCAACGTAGCTGGCGTGGTAAACCACACCACCGGCATCGGTATCTTCGTAATAGACACGAACCGGCCATCGAAACAGCGTTGTATTCACTTTACATCCCAGTAATGCAACAAAAGTTAGAGCTTTTAAACTTCGCTACTATACGCGCGGGGAAGATGGTTTGGAATGGGGGAAAGTAAACGGAGAGTAAATTTTTATGGGCTCGGGTAAGCCCATAACGTTAACGGACATTTCTTATTCAGAAGAAAAAGAAAATCAAACCGGCGAGAAGCACCAGATCGGCAATCAGCGGGCAAAAAATTCCCTGCCAGTGAACGGCTTTCGGACGAAAACCCACGCCGTGGATCACCCCAGCGCACACCGCCCACATGATGAGGAAGCCGTGCCAGATCTCAAGCTCGCTGGTCTTTGCCGCAAAGCGCGACGGGTCCCAGAAGATACAGCCTGCCAGCAGTAATGCCATCACTAAAGAAAGCGCCCTTAACGGGCGCTTATCCATTACCGCGTAAAGCTTCGCGATAATATTCATCAGTGTTTTTCTTCACCCGCTTTGGTCGCTTCGACGTGCTCAAGCGCCAGGGCAGTGATGACACCAAAAGCACAGGCAAGAAGCGTCCCTAAAATCCATGCGAAATACCACATATTCAGCTCCTTACTTAGTACATAGAGTGGGTGTTGCTTTCGATATGTTCTTTGGTGATACGACCGAACATTTTCCAGTAACACCAGATGGTGTAGGCCAGAACAATCGGAACGAACACGCAAGCAACGTAAGTCATTAAGTTCAGCGTCATATGGCTGGAGGTTGCATCCCACATGGTCAGGCTAGCATTCAGCATGGTGCTGGATGGCATGACGAATGGGAACATGGCAATACCCGCCGTCAGGATGATGCACGCCAGCGTCAGTGAAGAGAACACGAACGCCAGAGCACCTTTCTCCAGACGAGACGTCATCACGGTCAGCAGCGGCAGCAGCACGCCCAGAGCCGGGATCGCCCACAGCGCAGGGGTATTGTTGAAGTTCACCAGCCATGCACCAGCCTGACGCGCCACTTCTTTGGTCAGCGGGTTAGACGGTGCCGAGTGGTTAATCGCAGACGTCACCACGTAGCCATCAATACCGTACACCACCCACACGCCTGCCAGAGCGAAGCAAACCAGCGTCACCAGTGCCGCCACCTGAGCAGTAGCACGGGAACGCAGGTGCAGTTCACCCACAGTACGCATCTGCAGGTAAGTTGCGCCCTGAGTGATGATCATCGCCACGCTCACCACACCGGCCAACAGGCCAAACGGATTCAGCAGCTGGAAGAAGTTACCGGTGTAGTAAAGACGCATGTATTCATCGAGGTGGAACGGTACGCCCTGCAGCAGGTTACCGAATGCCACACCAATCACCAGCGGTGGAACGAAGCTACCAATGAAGATGCCCCAGTCCCACATGTTGCGCCAGCGGGTATCTTCAATCTTGGAACGGTAGTCGAAACCGACCGGACGGAAGAATAAAGAGGCCAGCACCAGAATCATCGCCACATAGAAGCCGGAGAACGCAGCCGCGTAGACCATCGGCCAGGCAGCGAACAGCGCGCCGCCTGCGGTGATCAGCCACACCTGGTTACCGTCCCAGTGAGGGGCGATGGAGTTAATCATGATTCGACGCTCGGTGTCATTACGACCGAGGAAACGGGTGAGCATCCCCACCCCCATGTCGAAACCATCCGTGACGGCGAAACCGATCAGCAGAACGCCAACCAGCAGCCACCAGATAAAACGCAATACTTCATAATCGATCATTTGATGACTCCTGTCTTAGCGTGCCGGCTGAGTAGTCACAGTGGACTGCTCGTAGTGATAGCGACCGGTTTTCAGGCTGCTTGGGCCAAGGCGCGCGAACTTGAACATCAGGAACAGTTCAGCCACCAGGAACAGGGTGTACAGACCACAGATCAGCAGCATGGAGAAGATCAGGTCGCCTGCCGTCAGGGAAGAGTTCGCTACCGCCGTTGGCAGTACCTCACCAATCGCCCATGGCTGACGGCCATACTCCGCTACAAACCAGCCGGATTCAATCGCGATCCACGGCAGTGGAATACCGTACAGCGCGGTGCGCAGCAGCCATTTTTTCTCGCCGATGCGGTTACGAATCACGGACCAGAAGGACGCCGCAATGATCAGCAGCATGATGATGCCGCAGCCCACCATGATACGGAATGCGAAGTACAGTGGCGCAACGCGTGGAATCGAGTCTTTGGTCGCCATCTGAATCTGTGCTTCCGTCGCATCAGAAACGTTCGGGGTATAACGTTTCAGCAACAAACCGTAGCCCAGGTCTTTCTTCACGTCGTTAAATTGATCGCGAACGGCCTGATCGGTAGAGCCGGCACGCAGCTGTTCCAGCAGCGAGTAAGCCTTCATACCGTTACGGATACGCTCTTCGTGCTGAACCATCAGCTCCTTCAGACCCGTTACCTGCTTATCAACAGAACGGGTTGCAATGATACCCAGCGCGTAAGGAATTTGGATGGCGAAGCGGTTTTCCTGCGCGTCCTGATCGGGAATACCGAACAGCGTAAAGGCAGCAGGCGCCGGTTGGGTTTCCCATTCGGCTTCGATAGCGGCCAGTTTGGTTTTCTGCACGTCACCCATTTCGTAACCGGATTCATCACCCAGAACGATAACGGAGAGGATTGCAGCCATACCGAAGCTTGCAGCGATAGCAAAGGAGCGCTTGGCAAACGCGAAGTCACGACCGCGCAGCATATAGTAGGAGCTAATACCCAACACGAACATCGCGCCGCACACGTAGCCAGATGCCACGGTGTGAACAAATTTAACCTGAGCAACCGGGTTCAGGACCAGCTCGGCAAAGCTGACCATCTCCATACGCATGGTTTCGAAGTTGAAGTCAGACGCGATCGGGTTTTGCATCCAGCCGTTCGCCACCAGGATCCACAGCGCGGACAGGTTCGAACCTAATGCCACCAGCCAGGTTACGGCCATGTGCTGGACTTTACCCAGACGGTCCCAACCGAAGAAGAACAGACCTACAAAGGTGGATTCGAGGAAGAAGGCCATCAGGCCTTCAATGGCCAGCGGCGCACCGAAGATATCCCCTACATAGTGGGAATAGTAAGACCAGTTAGTCCCGAACTGGAACTCCATGGTCAAACCGGTTGCCACGCCCAGCGCGAAGTTGATACCGAACAACTTGCCCCAGAACTTGGTCATATCTTTATAAATCTGTTTGCCGGAGAGGACGTAAACCGTTTCCATAATTGCCAGCAGGAACGCCATACCGAGCGTCAGCGGCACAAACAGGAAGTGGTACATCGCGGTCAAGGCAAACTGTAAGCGCGACAGTTCGACTACGTCTAACATTATGACTCCTTGCTCATCGCATGAAGACTCCGAGAGTGAACCCCGTCAGAAAGAGATTCACACGCATGCCCCAATACAAATTATTCGCATCCTGGTCGTCGTTATTACCCTGGAGAAGGATAAAAACGATGACGACAGGTTACAAATAGGTTAATAAAAAACTCAAATTGATCCCGCAAATATAATACGCTGCAAAACCCTTACAATAAACAGGTTTTTATTGAATCACATTTACGTTTTTCGACGGCGATCAATTTATAGCAAAATTACCACTTTTCGGCCATTTTGATCGGGGACAATTTAGCGCTTTTCGGCATCTTTTTCCAAGGATTAAACTTTGATTTAAATCAAAAACTGGTCTTGATGTTAATCATGTTTAGCTGCGGTGAGAATGGTAAAAACCATGTTAATGATATGTGCATGCAAAGATGCGATTGGTTATCGAAGACCAAAAAAAATATAAACAGAAGTGATTTTAATTAACGCGAGAGAAAAATGCCCTGTCGAAGCGGGACAAACAATAAGCGTAGCTGGGCCAGTTTATTTTTCCATTCTGTTTTTGCAACTCTTAGAAATTACATTTAATTTACTTTTATTATCCCGGAAGTTAACACCGAAACGTGACTATTTAATGAAAAAGGCCGCAAACTCTGCGGCCTTTTGATCGTGTCAGCGGTTTTCAGGCAAGAAGAATGCTGAAGGTTCGTGACTGTCCCGGTCTGAACGCCCCGACGATGCCCTCTTCTTCACGATTGTCTATTATCCGTTCATTCATGTCCGTTTCGCAGTACCGTTTCACGGTCGGATCCACGGATAACGTCGCGTCACATGCGCTGGACTCGGAAGGGTTGAACAGACGAAGAATGAGTTCGTCTCGATCTTCAGCCTTTTTGAGCGTACTGAGCACGCATCCCGTGGGCGAAAGCGCCAGCAGGCTGTAACTTTCCGGCGTGGTAAACGACGAGCGATTGAGCTTCATCGCGTCCCAGGGAATTTTGTTATAGCACTGCACCGGCGTTAACCACGATTTAGCCTGCTGCGCGACGCCCGCGTTTTCCGGCGTACCACTGAAGCTGAAAAGGCTAAAGCGACAGCTTAACGAACCGCGCACCTGGGAGTCAGGAACAGGCATTTTGATTCCTGAAGGCCTACCGGGGCGCAACAGCAAATCTTCTTTCCCGAGTAACCCCACGCCGCGCAGCAGGGTCAGGGCAAAGGCTTTTTTATCCTCGCCTACTACTTCAAACTCGCGTAGTCCTTCGGTGAACAGCGCAAGCCCGTTTCGTTTTTCCTGCAGGACGGCATAGTTGAGTAAATTCCAGACAGGAACCGGCGCTTCTTTCCACCCCTCCTCCTGCCAGTTTTCCATCGCCGCGTCCTGCACCGGACGAGTGAGGGTGCCAAACTGCGTATCCGCTAACACGCCCTGGGTTGTAAACGGCGTTGGGATCAGCACGCGAACGCGGTGGTCGTCAGCCTGATTATCCAGACGCACCGTTACATCAATACGTCTGCTGTGGTGGCTAAGCGTGATTTCAACCTCAGCGCCGAGAGACCCGTTTCGCTGACCCGCCGCGCGTTCGGCCAGATTAGCCGGTACCGCGATCTGATGGCGAATCACCGCCCTGCTCTGCCAGCCTTCGTGTATAACCTCGACCTGATGCTCGCCCTGCGCTGAAGTGAGTCTCCACTCTTCCCGCGAAGGCGAGTAGTCGTACTCATCGCCATCATCCGAACTCTCTTCGATTTCCAGCACCCGGTCATAAATCAGCCCGGTTTCTTTGTCGCGCAGGCGCAGCGTACCGTCGTTATTTAAATCAATCTGCCAGAAGGCGTTTTCGAGCAAGGATTCGGTGTTTATCACCGGAGAGACCACCTTCCCGGCCACGTTTGGCTCGATAAACAGCGTACGGTAGCCCATCGACGGCAGTATCTGGCTGAGCTGAATATCAAACTCCATAAACGGCTCATAATTACCGTAATGGACAATCTGCCGGTCAATGAGACCTGGGTCCAGCTCGCGCGCGCTGCGAATGAAATACGGGATCTCGTTTCCTTTATCATCCAACAGACGGAACTGGCTGGCGCGCAGTCGAATCGTGGTGTTCATCACCTCTTCACGCGGCCAGGGCATCAGGTTGAACATCACCAGTTTGTCGGCGTCGCTTTGCGGCATGTTGTCGACAATCTTGCGCATATAGAAACGCACCAGGTTATCTGCCATGTCTTCAGCCAGTTCAAAACGAGAGACAATCTCACGATGCACCTTGTCGCTGCAGCAGCAGCCGATGCTGTCGTGAGCGTGGTTTTTAAGGATCTCTTTCCACATCTTCTCCAGCAGGCCGTGGTGATAATCGAAGCCCAGCGTCCATGCAAGCGTCGCCAACGGTTCGAGGATGTTGACAATTTTGTTCTCAATACGCGCATGGGCAATTTTGATATCCATGCGCGTGGAGCCGATTGTCCGGTGCACGCGCATGTATTTCCCATCGATAAACTCCCCTTTCAGGGTCGCCAGTTCATCGCGGCGTGCCTCAATGTGGTCAAACACCTCTTCAAAGCGGCTCATTACAAATTGACGCTGCGGATAGATTTCACGCAGCTTATCCATCACGGAGAAAATGTTCTGCTGCAGCGGCATCTGATCGTGACCGTTGGGCAGCAAAATCTCTTTGGTGACGGAGGCCTTTTCCAGAACGTCGAAATAGCTGTCGAGCCGTTTTCGCAGCCCGGCTTCGTCCTCCGGTAAGTACTTACCAATCGCGTAGCCCAGCGGCAGCACCTGCGCCGTGACTTCACTGCCGTCCTGGCTCTGCCAGAGAAATTCGGTTTTATCGGTCCCGTGTCGTTCCGAGCAGCCGCGCCAGAACATCGTCCGGGTAATGCCAAATCCGTTATAGATATGCGGAAGCTGGCCGGACATACCAAACGAATCCGGCAGATAGCCGATCTTCATCGGCTCGCCGAACGCCATACAGTCCCGGATGCCGTACATCAGGTTGCGGACAATCGACTCGCCGCTGACAATCGTGGTATCGGTCTGGGTATACCAGGGGCCGATAATCAGTTTTCCGCGCTCCACAAGCGCCTTTACCCGCGCGCGGTTTTCGGGCACGACGGCAAAATAATCTTCCAGCACCGCCGTCTGGCCATCAAGGACGTAATATTTATACTCGTCGTCCTGCTCCAGGCGGGTCAGGATCTCTTCCATATTATTGACCAGAAGAATGCGCGACTCTTCAGTGGTGAAGTACCACTCACGGTCCCAGTGCATATGCGGCGTGATATGAACGCGAGATACAGCTTTCATCTTCGTTTCCTGTTTTGTGAGTTTTTACGGTATGGCGTCTTCTGTGAGGTACTTGCCCTTTTTTACCGCCTGACGTCGCCAGAGCAGCAGAACAAACGTGGAGACAGCGGTCCCCGCCAGCGCCGCGCCAAACCAGCCCGCCGCCGCAACCACACCGCCCAACCCGGCATCGTGAAGTAAAAAGAGAGAGAAAATCCCGGCCCCCGGGGTAGACAACCCGATCCCCATCGCACCGACAGCCGCGCCTGTTACCATGGAGCCGAGCACAAATGAGCCAATGACGCGAAGCGGATCTTCAATCGCCATCGGGATCGCCCCTTCGGTAATGCCCGCCAGGCCGAGCAGCCACGTTGATTTACCGGTTTCAATTTCAAACGGTTTAAACAGCTTCGGCGCCAGCATCGTCGACGCCGTGACGGTGAAGGCTGAGACCATTTTGACGGAGGCAAAGATTGCGTAAGGACCATAAACGCCGTTCGCCATCGCCCCCAGGCAAAACGCGTAAGAGGCTTTGTTGACCGGGCCACCCAAATCGAATGAGCACATAAACCCGAGGATTGCCCCCAGAAGCAGCGCATTCGCGCCGGAGAGACCATTAAGCCAGACGGTGAGCGTGTTATTGAGCCAGGCCACCGGTTCGCCAATCACAAACAGCATCAGGCTGCCCGCGCCCAGCACGCCAATCACCGGATAGAGATAAAAGGTCAGAAAGCCGTTGTAGCGGCTACTGAGCCGGATGTGGTTTTTCACCCAGCGCATCAGATAGCCCGCGATCAGCCCACCGACGATAGCGCCCAGAAAACCGGAGCCGATCATATTGGCAGCAAGACCGGCCGCAAAGCCCGGCGTCAGCGCAGGTTTATCCGCCAGCGAATACGCGGTATAGGCCGCCAGAACAGGTACCATCAGAATGCCGAGCATGCCGCCGCCAAGCTTGCGGTACATCCACAGCCACGAGTTTTCCTGGTCAAACAGGTGCTGCAGGCCCAGTATTTGCGCCAGCAGTACCGACACGGCCAGCACCGTACCGCCAGCGACGATCAGCGGCACCGCAAAAGAGATACCGCTGAGAAGTGCCTGCTTGAGTTCAGTTTTAACGCTCTTTTTCGTTTCGGTATCGACATGCGCAGGACGCGCATCGGATGCAGGCTGCAGCGCCAGCGCGCGCTCAATAAGCGCTTCAGCATGGCGCAGAGGCTCCGCGACGGGCACGGAGATGGCGGGGATCCCCTGAAAACGCTCGCTCTCTTTGATCGCCACTTCTGCGGCAAAAATGCACGCTTTGGCCTCACGAAGCTGCTGCGCGGTGATGCGCCCCTCAATGCCGTTCGCCCCCTGCTTTTCGACCACCACGTTGACGCCAAGCTTGCGTCCCGCTTTTTCCAGGTACTCTGCGGCCATATAGGTATGCGCGATCCCGGCCGGACAGGCGGTCACACAGACGATTGTCGGGGCATTCAGCGCGACGGCTGTCTCTTCCGTGTCAGGGGCAGCTTCAAGCGCAGCAAGCACGTCTTCCGCCGTGGTAGCAGCCATCACGCGCGCCCTGAGATCGTCATCCGCCAGGCGAGACGTCAGCTCCGTCAGCACCTGAATATGGGTCGAACCCGCTTCTGCTGGCGGAATGGCGAGTAGAAAAACCAGCTCAACCTCTTCCGGCCCGTCCACGCCTTCCCATGCAAGCGGTTCTCGCAGAGTTGCCACGGCAAAAGCCGCCTCCTTCACGACGGCTGATTTACCGTGAGGAACGGCCAGTCCTTCACCCAGCGCGGTCGGCCCAAGCGATTCCCGATGAAACACCTCCTCCAGAAACGCATCGGCATCAGCGATTTTGCCCAGCGCCACCAGCCGCGCCGTAAGCTGACGGATTGCCTCATCCCGGCGGGTAAACTGCGCCTGAACGCAAACAGCACGCGGATCGGTCAGAGTCGTCAGGTTCATAAAGATCCTCACCTATACAGAGTTATTGTCTGGGGAGGATTCTGGCAGACCTGATAATACATTTATGTGATCACTTTCACTAAAAGCCAAATTTGTATTTTAATTGTATTATTTACAAATCATCAGTTGAATGCATAATTCCCTGAAAAGGTATTAAGCAGGCGCGATAAAATGGGCAACAAACCGATGTACCGGCAGATAGCCGATGCGTTCCGCGAGAAAATCAACGCCGGGGAATTAAAACCCGGAGACGCGCTGCCGACGGAGTCCAGTCTTCAGGAAGCGTTTCGCGTCAGCCGCGTCACCGTGCGGCAGGCCCTGAAACTGCTCGCCGACGAGCAGATCATCGAAAGTATTCAGGGCAGCGGCTCTTATGTAAAAAAAGAGGAGCGCGTCAATTACGATATTTATCAGCTCACCGGCTTTTACGAAAAGCTGGCGGATCGTCATGTCGATACGCACAGTGATGTCAAAATATTTGAAGTGGTGAAAGCCGATGCGCGGCTGGCGGCAACATTAGCGGTTGGCGTGGAAGATAAGGTCTGGCACGTTAAGCGCGTGCGTTTCATCAAGCAGAAGCCGGTGAACCTGGAGGAGACATGGATGCCGCTGGCCATGTTTCCCGACCTCACCTGGGAAGTGATGGAGAATTCGAAATACCACTACGTTGAGCAGATCAAAAAGCTGATTATCGATCGCAGCGAGCAGGAGCTGATGCCGATCATGCCGTCAGAGGAGGCGATCGCCGCGCTGTCGCTCGATCCGGCAAAGCCGATCCTGGAAAAAGTCTCCCGCGGGTTCCTGAAGGACGGACGGGTGTTTGAATACAGCCGCAACGTGTTCAATACCGACGACTACAAGTTCACTCTCGTCGCCAGACGCAGGCAATAAAAAAGGCCGCTTTACAGCGGCCAACCATGTCGAAACGGACATTTTTATACTTCATCGCTCCCCGTTCGGGGAGCAGAGAGGACTTACTTAATGATGGATTTCAGTGCTTCGCCGATATCCGCCAGGCTGCGAACGGTCTTCACGCCTGCGGCTTCCAGCGCAGCAAACTTCTCATCAGCCGTACCTTTACCGCCGGCGATGATCGCGCCCGCGTGGCCCATACGCTTGCCTTTCGGCGCAGTCACACCCGCGATGTAGCCCACGACTGGCTTGGTCACGTGTTCTTTGATATAAGCAGCCGCTTCTTCTTCCGCGCTACCACCGATCTCACCGATCATCACGATCGCTTCGGTCTGCGGATCTTCCTGGAACAGCTTCAGGATGTCGATGAAGTTAGATCCCGGGATTGGGTCACCGCCGATGCCCACGCAGGTGGACTGGCCGAAGCCGTAGTCGGTGGTCTGCTTAACCGCTTCATAGGTCAGGGTACCGGAACGGGAAACGATGCCCACTTTGCCCGGCTTGTGAATGTGGCCAGGCATGATGCCGATTTTGCATTCGCCCGGAGTGATCACGCCTGGGCAGTTCGGGCCGATCATGCGCACGCCTGCTTCGTCCAGCTTCACCTTCACGGTCAGCATATCCAGGGTCGGGATGCCTTCGGTGATAGTGATGATCAGCTTGATGCCTGCGTCGATCGCTTCCAGAATGGAGTCTTTGCAGAACGGTGCCGGAACGTAGATCACGGTCGCGGTTGCGCCCGTCGCTTCTACCGCTTCACGCACGGTGTTGAACACCGGCAGGCCCAGGTGCGTGGTGCCGCCTTTACCTGGCGTTACGCCGCCAACCATCTGCGTGCCGTAGGCAATCGCCTGTTCGGAGTGGAAAGTCCCCTGGCTACCGGTGAAGCCCTGGCAGATAACCTTGGTATCTTTATTAATTAAAACTGACATTATTTCCCCTCCACTGCGGCAACAACCTGCTGAGCTGCATCCGTCAGACTTTTCGCTGCAATAATATTCAGGCCGCTGTCAGCCAGTTTTTTCGCGCCGAGTTCAGCGTTGTTACCTTCCAGACGCACAACCACCGGAACGTTAACACCCACTTCTTCTACCGCACCGATGATGCCGTCAGCAATCAGGTCGCAACGGACGATGCCGCCGAAGATGTTAACCAGTACCGCTTTAACGTTGTCGTCAGAGAGGATGATTTTGAACGCTTCGGTTACGCGCTCTTTGGTTGCGCCACCGCCCACGTCGAGGAAGTTTGCCGGCTCACCGCCGTGCAGCTTAACGATGTCCATGGTGCCCATCGCCAGGCCCGCACCGTTAACCATGCAGCCGATGTTGCCATCCAGCGCCACGTAGTTCAGCTCCCACTGAGCAGCCTGTGCTTCACGCGGATCTTCCTGAGACTGGTCGCGCATTTCGCGCAGATCCGGCTGGCGGAACAGCGCGTTGCCGTCAGCGCCCAGCTTGCCGTCGAGGCAGATCAGGTCGCCCTGGGTGGTGATCACCAGCGGGTTGATCTCGATCAGCGCCAGATCGCGCTCAAGGAAGATAGTCGCCAGGCCCATGAAGATCTTGGTGAACTGCTGAACCAGTTTGCCTTCCAGACCCAGCTTGAACGCCAGCTCGCGACCCTGATAAGGCATTGGGCCCGCCAGCGGATCGATAGCCACTTTGTGGATCAGGTGTGGGGTCTCTTCCGCCACTTTTTCAATTTCCACGCCGCCTTCGGTAGACGCCATGAACACCACGCGACGGGAGCTACGGTCAACCACCGCGCCCAGGTACAGCTCTTTCGCGATGTCGGTCGCCGCTTCGACCAGGATCTGGTTAACCGGCTGGCCGTTCGCATCTGTCTGGTAGGTCACCAGACGCTTGCCGAGCCAATGTTCAGCAAACGCACGAATCTCTTCTTTGCTCTTAACAACCTTCACACCGCCCGCTTTACCACGGCCACCAGCGTGAACCTGACATTTAACTACCCACGGGCCGGAACCGATTTTAGATGCGGCTTCTTCTGCTTCACGCGGGGTAGTACAGGCATAACCCACCGGAGCCGGTAAGCCATACCGGGCAAACAGCTGTTTGGCCTGATATTCATGTAAGTTCATGTGTTCTATCCATCCTTCAGGGTAATCGTTATCTTCAAACCTGTAGACCGGCGCAGCGTGTGCCGGTCCACGGGGCAGGTGATGCTAAATCGTTACTAGACGTCCAGCAGCAGACGCGTTGGATCTTCCAGCAGCTCTTTAATAGCTACCAGGAAGCCCACGGACTCGCGGCCGTCGATCAGGCGGTGGTCGTAAGAGAGCGCCAGGTACATCATCGGCAGGATCTCAACTTTACCGTCAACTGCCATCGGGCGATCTTTAATGGCATGCATACCCAGGATCGCGCTCTGCGGCGGGTTAATGATCGGGGTAGACATCAGCGAGCCGAATACGCCGCCGTTGGTAATGGTGAAGTTACCGCCGGTCAGATCGTCTACGGTCAGCTTGCCGTCACGGCCTTTCACGGCCAGCTCTTTAATGTTCTTCTCGATGTCAGCCATACCCAGGGTATCCACATCACGCAGAACCGGGGTCACCAGGCCGCGTGGGGTAGAAACCGCCATGCTGACGTCGAAGTAGTTGTGGTAAACCACGTCATCGCCATCGATAGACGCGTTCACTTCCGGGTAGCGTTTCAGCGCTTCAACCACCGCCTTCACGTAGAAGGACATGAAGCCCAGACGGATACCGTGACGTTTTTCAAACGCGTCACCGTACTGCTTACGCAGATCCATGATTGGCTTCATGTTCACTTCGTTGAAGGTGGTCAGCATCGCGGTGGAGTTTTTCGCTTCCAGCAGACGCTCGGCGACGCGCTTGCGCAGGCGGGTCATCGGTACGCGTTTTTCGCTGCGGGCCCCCAGAGCAGGCTGAGCTGCCGGCGCGGCCACAGGGGCTTTCGCTTCCGCCTGAGCAGGCGCTTTCGCCAGGTGCTTGTCGATGTCTTCGCGGGTCAGGCGGCCACCCACACCGGTGCCTTTGATGGCTGCCGGGTCAAGGCTGTGTTCAGCCAGCAGGCGACGGATCGCCGGGCTGAGGGCGTCGTTAGACTGTTCTTCCAGAGAAGCCTGCTGGCGCTGAGCCGGCGTAGAGGCTTTCTCTTCAGACTTCGCGCTGGACTCTTTGCCCGCGCTGTTGCCTTCACGCAGGCGCCCCAGGATCTGACGAGAGGTGACGGTGGTGCCTTCATCTTCCAGCACCGCGTCCAGAACGCCATCCGCCGAAGCCGGTACTTCCAGTACCACTTTGTCAGTTTCGATTTCTACCAGCACTTCATCGCGCTTAACGGCATCGCCTGGTTTTTTGTGCCAGGTAGCGACGGTCGCATCTGCTACGGATTCAGGCAGGTCGGGAACAAGAATATCTACGCTACTCATTATGTATCCTTTAATTAATCGACGTTCAGCGCGTCATTGACCAGATCTTGTTGCTGCTTCTGGTGAACGGACATATACCCTACCGCCGGAGAGGCGGAGGCCGGGCGACCTGCATAGCGCAGGGCTGACCCAAATGGAATCACTTCACGGAAATGATGCTGGCTGCAGTACCATGCGCCCTGGTTGAGCGGCTCTTCCTGGCACCAGACAAAATCATGTACGTGAGCGTACTGTTTCAGCACTTCCTGCATCGCCTGATGCGGGAACGGATAAAGCTGTTCGATACGCACGATGGCGACATCTTTCTGATCGTTCTTACGGCGCTGTTCCAGCAGGTCGTAATAAACCTTACCAGAACACATTACGACACGCTTAACGGCCTGCGGATCCAGCTCGTCAATTTCACCGATGGCCGGCAGGAAGGTGCCGTTCGCCAGCTCTTCCAGGCTGGAAACCGCCAGCGGATGACGCAGCAGGGATTTCGGCGACATCACCACCAGCGGACGGCGCATACCGCGCAGCGCCTGACGACGCAGCATGTGGTACACCTGCGCCGGGGTGGACGGTACGCAGACCTGCATGTTCTGCTCGGCGCAGAGCTGCAGATAACGTTCCAGACGCGCGGAGGAGTGCTCCGGACCCTGGCCTTCATAACCGTGCGGCAGGAGCATCACCAGGCCACACATGCGGCCCCACTTCTGCTCGCCGGAGGAGATGAACTGGTCGATAACGACCTGCGCACCGTTGGCGAAGTCGCCGAACTGCGCTTCCCAGATGGTCAGGGTGCGCGGTTCCGCCGTGGCGTAGCCGTATTCGAATGCCAGGACCGCTTCTTCAGACAGCACGGAGTCCCAGACCTTGAACTGGCCTTGACCGTTATGCACGTGCTGCAGCGGAGTGTAGGTTGAACCGTTAGACTGGTTGTGAACCACTGCGTGACGGTGGAAGAAGGTCCCACGGCCCGCGTCCTCACCGGACAGACGAACAGGAATGCCTTCGTCAACCAGCGTTGCGTAAGCCAGCGTTTCCGCCCCGCCCCAGTCGAACAGCTTCTCGCCTGCCGCCATGGACTGACGGTCGGCGTAGATTTTCGCCACGCGAGACTGCATCTCGATAGCGTCCGGCACGGTGCTGATGCGTTTAGCCAGCTCCTGCAGGCGCTTCATCTCAACCTTGTTCGGGTAGCTCTCATCCCACTCGTGGTTGAGGTACGGCGACCAGGTAAAGGAGTGCATGTTCATCGGACGCAGCTCTTTCACCACGCATTCACCCGCGTCCAGCGCGTCGCGGTAGAGGTTGACCATTTCGGTCGCATCTTCCAGCGTCGCCACCTTGTCGCTCTCCAGCTTGTCAGCATAGATTTTGCGCGGGGTCGGGTGTTTTTTGATTTTCTGGTACATCAGCGGCTGGGTTGCACTTGGCTCATCCGCTTCGTTGTGGCCGTGACGGCGGTAGCAGAAGAGGTCAATGAACACATCGCGCTTAAAGGTATTACGGAAGTCCAGCGCCAGACGGGTAACGAAAGCAACGGCTTCCGGGTCATCCGCATTAACGTGGAAGATTGGCGCCTGTACCATCTTACCGATGTCGGTGCAGTACGGGGTAGAACGGGCATCCAGCGGGTTAGAGGTGGTGAAGCCCACCTGGTTGTTGATCACGATGCGAACGGTACCGCCCACTTCATAACCACGCGCTTTCGACATGTTCAGGGTTTCCTGAACCACGCCCTGCCCTGTGACCGCCGCATCACCGTGGATGGTGATTGGCAGCACTTTATTGCTGCTCGGCTCGTCCAGACGATCCAGACGCGCGCGCACGGAACCGATAACCACCGGGCTGACGATTTCCAGGTGTGACGGGTTAAACGCCAGCGCCAGGTGAACCAGACCGCCTTCGGTTTCGATATCTGACGAGAAGCCCATGTGGTACTTCACGTCGCCGGTGCCGAGGTGTTCTTTATGTTTGCCCGCGAATTCGTCGAACAGGTCCTGCGGTTTTTTACCCAGCACGTTGACCAGCACGTTCAGACGACCACGGTGCGCCATGCCGAGCACCACTTCACGGGTGCCGCTCTTGCCTGCGTGGCGAATCAGCTCTTTCAGCATCGGCACCAGCGCGTCGCCGCCTTCCAGCGAGAAGCGTTTTGCGCCCGGGAACTTCGCGCCCAGATAGCGCTCAAGCCCTTCCGCTGCGGTCAGTTCGCTGAGGAAGCGTTTCTTCTCGTCGGCCGAGAAGGTCGCGTGGCCCGCTACGGATTCGATGCGCTGCTGGATCCAGCGTTTCTCTTCGGTAGAGGTAATGTGCATATATTCCGCGCCGATGGAGCCGCAGTAGGTTTGCTTGAGCGCGTCAATCAGATCGCCCAGCTTCATCGTGTCTTTGCCGATGGCAAAGGAACCTACGTTAAAGCTTTCCTGGAAATCGGCCTCGGTCAGATCGTGATACGCCGGATCGAGATCGGCCACACGGTCTTGTTTCCACAGTCCCAGCGGATCGAGATTCGCATGCTGGTGACCGCGGAAGCGATAAGCGTTGATAAGCTGCAGGACTTTAACCTGCTTCGCATTGGTGTCAGGGTCGGAAATCGCAGAAGAGTAACGTGAGGCATCCTTCGCCAGACGACGGAAATAATCACGTGTTTTGGAATGGAATTGATCCGGTTTGACCCCTGTACCAGGCAACTGCTGGAACATGGAACGCCAGTTTGCGTCCACTGAGTCAGGATCGGTTAAGAAGTCTTCATAGAGCTGTTCTATCCAGCTCTGGTTGGCACCAGAGAGGTAAGAAGAGTCCAGCCAGGCTTTCATTGCGCCGTTCTGCATCGTGATCCCTTAAGCATTTTTATGCTTACTTTCGCCGTAGAAACTACCACGCACACCGCGTGTACGTGCCGGGGTTCACCTGCGAGCTCTTTTCATTTGGCCCGCGAAGGAACCTTTAGAAACTGTCTAGACTTCAGGGCAGTTTTTAAAGGTTTCTGCAATTTATTCCCTCTCCCTTTGGGAGAGGGTTAGGGTGAGGGGAACAGCGCTCCCCTCTCACTACTTACGCACTGCGCTGCAGCAGCATCGACTTAATATGGCCGATGGCGCGCGTCGGGTTCAGCCCCTTCGGACACACACTGACGCAGTTCATGATGCTATGGCAGCGGAATACGCTGAAAGCGTCACTTAATCCTTCCAGACGGCTGTCGGTTTCGGTGTCGCGGCTGTCGATAAGGAAGCGATAGGCAGCCAGCAGACCCGCAGGGCCGATAAACTTGTCCGGGTTCCACCAGAACGACGGGCAGGACGTTGAACAGCATGCGCAGAGAATACACTCGTACAGACCATCGAGTTTTTCACGCTGCTCAGGAGACTGTAAGTGCTCGCGAGCGGGTGGATTTTGCCCATTATTCAATAAGTAAGGCTTAATCTTCTCATATTGTGCATAGAATTGCCCCATGTCTACCACCAAATCACGCACGACCGGCAGGCCTGGCAGAGGACGGATAACAATTTTCTGACCAGGACGCTGCAGCGCTGAAATTGGCGTGATGCAGGCCAGGCCGTTTTTGCCGTTCATGTTCACACCGTCAGAGCCACATACCCCTTCACGGCAGGAGCGGCGGAACGACAGCGTAGGATCTTTCTCTTTCAGCTGGATTAAGGCATCCAGCAGCATCATGTCACGACCTTCTTCCGCTTCGAGGGTGTAGTCCTGCATGCGCGGAGCGTCATCAACATCCGGGTTATAACGATAAACTGAGAATTCGAGTTTCATTATCCTGTCTCCGCATTAGTAAGTACGAATCTTCGGCGGGAACGCCGGACGCAGTTTCGGTTCCATGTTGACGTTACGACGCGTCATGGTTTCCGACTCTGGCAGATACAGGGAATGGCACAGCCAGTTTTCATCGTCACGATCCGGGAAGTCGAAGCGGCTATGGGCGCCACGGCTTTCGGTACGGAAGTTTGCCGACATCGCGGTTGCGAATGCGGTTTCCATCAGGTTATCCAGCTCCAGGCACTCAACGCGCTGGGTGTTGAACTCGCTGGAGGTGTCGTCCAGACGGGCATTTTTCAGACGCTCGCGGATCGCCTTCAGCTGCTCAAGGCCTTTGGCCATCGCATCGCCTTCGCGGAATACCGAGAAGTTGTGCTGCATGCACTCCTGCAGCGCTTTACGGATTTCCACCGGATCTTCGCCGTTACGGTTACCGTTCCAGCGGTTGAGGCGTTCAAGAGAGGCGTCGATTTCGTCGTCGGTTGCATCACGCAGCGCGCCCTGCTCGGCAATGGACTCCTGCAGATGCAGACCCACCGCACGACCAAATACCACCAGGTCCAGCAGCGAGTTACCGCCCAGACGGTTGGCGCCGTGTACGGATACGCAGGCGATTTCGCCTACCGCGAACAGGCCAGGAATGACCACGTCTTCGCCCTGCTCGTTCACGGTCAGCGCCTGACCGGTCACTTTGGTCGGAATACCGCCCATCATATAGTGGCAGGTTGGGATAACCGGGATCGGCTCTTTCACCGGATCGACGTGCGCGAAAGTACGGGACAGTTCCAGGATGCCCGGCAGACGGGATTCCAGCACTTCTTTACCCAGATGGTCGAGCTTCAGCTTCGCGTGTGGACCCCATGGGCCATCGCAGCCGCGGCCTTCACGGATTTCGATCATGATGGAACGCGCCACCACGTCACGACCCGCCAGGTCTTTCGCATTCGGGGCATAACGCTCCATGAAGCGCTCGCCGTGTTTGTTCAGCAGGTAGCCACCTTCACCGCGGCAGCCTTCGGTGACCAGCACGCCCGCACCGGCGATACCGGTTGGGTGGAACTGCCACATCTCCATGTCCTGCACCGGCACGCCCGCGCGGATAGCCATACCGACGCCGTCACCGGTGTTGATGTGGGCGTTGGTGGTGGATTGGTAAATACGGCCTGCACCGCCGGTCGCCAGCACGGTCGCGCGGGCTTTGAAGTAAACCACTTCACCGGTTTCGATGCACAGCGCGGTACAGCCAACAATTGCGCCATCGGCGTTTTTCACCAGATCCAGCGCATACCACTCGGAGAAGATGGTGGTATGGTTTTTCAGGTTCTGCTGATACAGGGTGTGCAGCAGCGCGTGACCAGTACGGTCAGCCGCCGCCGCGGTGCGTGCCGCCTGCTCGCCGCCGAAGTTTTTCGACTGGCCGCCAAACGGACGCTGATAGATGGTGCCATTTTCCAGACGGGAGAACGGCAGACCCATGTGATCCAGCTCCAGAATCGCTTCCGGGCCGGTTTTACACATATATTCGATGGCATCCTGGTCGCCGATGTAATCGGAACCTTTTACCGTGTCGTACATGTGCCATTCCCAGTTATCTTCATGGGAGTTACCCAGCGCAACGGTAATACCGCCCTGCGCGGACACAGTGTGGGAACGGGTCGGGAACACTTTAGAGAGCAGCGCACAGGTCTGGCCGCTCTGGGAAATTTGCAGTGCGGCGCGCATACCTGCGCCACCCGCACCAATCACAACAGCATCAAATTCTCTGACTGGCAGTTTCATTACACACCCCACACCACAACAAATCCATAAATGACGTAAACCAGCAGCGCAACAACAATAATCAGTTGCAGCGGAAGGCGAATCGCCAGCGGTTTAACGTAATCGGTCAACACCTGCCACATGCCGATCCAGGCATGAATAAGGATGGAGAACAGGGCCAGCAGGGTGAACACTTTGGTGAAGGCCGATCCGAAGAAACCACTCCAGATTTCCCACGTCAGCGTGCCGCTGGTCGCGAAGAAACCGATCATATAGATGATGTAAAGCGTGAGGACGATGGCGGTAGCGCGGACCAGAATGAAGTCATGTACGCCGTTGCGTCCTAATGCGGAGGCGTTGCTTACCATACGAGAACTCCTGCGAGAAGTGAAAGCACGACAGTGATCACAAATGAAATGTTCGCGGTACGTTTCCCGGCCTCGAACGTCTCTTCCAGATAGCCAAAGTCCATCAGCATGTGGCGTACGCCGCCAACAACGTGATAGGCCAGCGCGGTGAGAATGCCCCACATGATAAATTTCACGAAGAAGCTATTCATGATGGCCGAGGCCTGGAGGAATCCTTCAGGGGAAGAGAGGCTGGTGCCCAGTAACCACAGCAAAATACCGACCGCCACAAACGTAATCACACCAGAAACACGGTGCAGAATGGACGCTATTGCTGTTACGGGGAACCGGATCGTTTTGAGATCCAGATTGACAGGTCTTTGTTTTTTCACATTTCTTATCATGAATAACGCCCACATGCTGTTCTTATTGTTTCCTTCCTCCGGACTGCGATGCGGGTCAAGCAGCGTTCCTTTTCTATAACTGCGCGTCATGCAAAACATTGCTTCCAAATGCTAAAACGACACGTTACAACGCTGGGTGGCTCGGGATTGCAGGGTGTTCCGGAGACCTGGCGGCAGTATAGGCCGTTCACAAAATCATTACAATTAACCTACATACAGTTTGTTGGGTTTTCTCTGGAACAGTGATCAGGGTCACGATAACAACATCTTTTTAATTTTTAATCATCTGATTTGACAAATGTTAAACATTATTGTTACAAACGTCATCAGAAAAGGCATATAATGCGCAAAAGTTATGAGGTCTCTCTTTCACCTGACAAATAGTTATGTAACAGTGTGATGGTATTGACCGAAGTTATCAGGACAGTTATTAGTGATATACAGGTTTGAATAATTCGGACTGCAAAAACGCTGATTTGCTGTTGTTTCACTGATATTTCATTCGTTTACCTGCAAGGCGCCATAGCTCTGTACCCT
Source organism: Enterobacter sp. IF2SW-B1 (assembly GCF_001743375.1). Taxonomy (NCBI): domain Bacteria; kingdom Pseudomonadati; phylum Pseudomonadota; class Gammaproteobacteria; order Enterobacterales; family Enterobacteriaceae; genus Enterobacter; species Enterobacter sp. IF2SW-B1. The sequence goes on from NZ_MJAA01000010.1 coordinate 26,015, forward strand.
GGTTACTCCTCGTGAGCTGAGCGGTAAGCCAAATAACAATCTGGTAACGGTGATTAACAGCTGAAGGCAAATCCGGTAAAAGCAGTCTTAAGCATAAGGCGCTAAGGAGACCGTAAATGGCTGATACAAAGGCAAAACTCACCCTAAATGGTGATGATGCTATTGAACTGGATGTGCTAAAAGGCACGCTCGGTCAGGATGTTATTGATATCCGTACGCTGGGTTCCAAAGGAGTATTTACCTTTGACCCTGGATTTACCTCTACCGCATCTTGCGAATCCAAAATCACCTACATTGACGGTGACGAAGGTATCCTGCTCCATCGCGGCTTCCCCATCGATCAGTTAGCCACCGAATCCAACTACCTGGAAGTGTGCTACATCCTGCTGAACGGCGAAAAGCCGACGCAGGCACAGTACGATGAATTCAAAACCACCGTAACCCGTCACACCATGATCCATGAGCAGATTACCCGTCTGTTCCATGCGTTCCGTCGTGACTCTCACCCAATGGCGGTGATGTGCGGGATTACCGGTGCGCTGGCGGCGTTCTACCACGACTCACTTGACGTGAATAACCCGCGTCACCGTGATATCGCGGCGTTCCGCCTGCTGTCCAAAATGCCGACCATGGCGGCGATGTGCTACAAATACTCCATCGGCCAGCCGTTTGTGTACCCACGTAACGACCTCTCCTACGCCGGCAACTTCCTGCGCATGATGTTCTCCACGCCGTGCGAAGAGTATGAAGTGAATCCGGTGCTGGAACGCGCGATGGACCGTATTTTGATCCTGCACGCTGACCACGAGCAGAACGCCTCTACCTCTACCGTCCGTACCGCAGGCTCTTCAGGCGCGAACCCGTTCGCCTGTATCGCTGCGGGCATCGCCTCCCTGTGGGGACCGGCGCACGGCGGCGCGAACGAAGCGGCGCTGAAGATGCTGGAAGAGATCAGCACCGTTGAGCACATTCCAGAGTTCGTGCGTCGCGCGAAAGACAAGAATGACTCCTTCCGCCTGATGGGCTTCGGTCACCGTGTTTACAAAAACTACGACCCGCGCGCAACCGTTATGCGTGAGACCTGCCATGAAGTGCTGAAAGAGCTGGGCACCAAAGACGATCTGCTGGAAGTGGCGATGGAGCTGGAACACATCGCGCTGAACGACCCGTACTTCATCGAGAAGAAACTCTACCCGAACGTCGATTTCTACTCTGGCATTATCCTGAAAGCGATGGGCATTCCGTCTTCCATGTTCACCGTGATCTTCGCCATGGCGCGTACCGTGGGCTGGATTGCGCACTGGAACGAAATGCACAGCGAAGGCATGAAAATCGCCCGTCCTCGTCAGCTGTACACCGGCTACGAGCAGCGTGATTTTAAGTCTGACCTGAAGCGCTAAAAAACGTTGGGTGCGGCCTGATGCCCTCTCCCACAGGGAGAGGGTGAAATATTAAAAACGGCAACTTTCGTTGCCGTTTTGCTTTTACCTCCGCCACCCGGCTTTTTTACATCTGGCACCGAGGGCACCAGTAAAACGGTCTGGAAGAGATCGTAGCCTTCTCAATCACTCCGCCGCACCGCTCGCACTTTTTCCCCGCCCGATGGAATACCTTAAAGCGGAACAGTGCCCCGTGATGTTTGTTCTCATCCACCAGGCCGCGCGTGTTGTACGACAGCCGCGGAATGTCCAGCAGCGCGTGCGACAGCGCCTCCAGCTTTTCATCGCTAAGCTGAGAGGCCTTGCGCTGCGGCGCCAGCCCCACTTGCCAAAGGATTTCCACCCGCAGATAGTTGCCTAATCCCGCCAGAAAAGCCTGATCGAGCAACAATCCGGAAAACTGGCGGTTGCGGAATTTGGGCGATAACAGTCGGGCCTTCACGTCGCTCGCCGTCAGGCGCATGTCCAGCACGTCCGGTCCGACGCGCTGTAAGAACGGATGCGTCAGCAGCTGCTCCGGCGTTAACATTTCGATATCAGAGGCGCTATAGAGCAGGATCGCCTTATCCGCCGTTTGTAACCGGACGCGCAGCACGCGCGTCGTTTGCGGCTGCTCGTCCGCATCGACGACGCGCCACACACCGTAGAGCTGGTTATGGCTATATAACGTCAGGTTATGGGAAAAATGCGTGAGCAACGCTTTGCCGCGCGTTTCAATATGGGTCACCGTCTGTCCCACCAGCTCTGTTTCAAACGGCTTAAGTTGAGGAAAGGCAAACCAGACATCGGTCAGGGGTTTGCCCTTTATCGCCGCCTCCAGGCTATCCGCCGCGCGGCGGATCTCCGGACCTTCAGGCATGTCATTGTCCTTTTATAATCAATCTGCGCTGACGAGAATGCCCTCTTCAGAGAACGCCGCCCGCAGGCGTCGCGCAAACTGGAGCGCATGCTCCCCGTCGCCGTGTAAACACACCGTATCGGCCTGAACATTTGCGGATGTTCCATCCACGGCGGTCACCCGCCCGAAGCGCACCATCGCCAGCGTCTGCGCCAGCGCTTTATTTTCGTCTGTGATCAGCGCACCGGCCTGCGTGCGCGGCACCAGGCTGCCGTCCGGCATGTATCCCCGATCGGCAAAGACTTCCTGCCGCGTCGTCAGCCCCAGCCGTTCTCCGGCACGAATAAGCTCGCTACCCGCCAGGCCAACCAGAATCAGCTGCGGATTGCAGTCCCGCACCGCGCGGGCAATCGCCTCCGCCAGCGCCGGATCTTTCGCTGCCTGGTTATAGAGCATGCCGTGCGGTTTGACGTGACGCAGCACGCCATGCTCAGCGCGCACTATCGCCTCCAGCGCGCCGATCTGGTAGAGCACCTGAGCGTAGACCGTCTCAGGGGGCAGATCCATCGCCGTACGGCCAAAGTTGTCCCGATCCGGGAAGCTCGGGTGAGCGCCAATCGCCACGCCGTTTTTCATGGCATTGCGCACGCTCTCCAGCATGGTTTGCGCATCGCCCGCGTGAAAACCGCAGGCGATATTGACCGAGGAGACCAGGGTCATCAGTTCCGCATCGGCGCTGCTGCCCTCCCCCAGATCGGCGTTTAAATCAATCTTTACCATCAAGCCTCCACGCCAGCTGTTCGAGATAGCGCTGCCGATCCTGCCGCGCCTTTAGCGCCTCCTCCAGCGTACACTGCACGAAATGAATCGGCTGGCCGAGAGGGATTTGCGCCAGATGGTAGCGATCCGCTTCGATAATGCAGGCAATACGCGGATAGCCGCCGGTAGTTTGCGCGTCGTTCATCAGTACGATGGGCTGCCCGTTGCCCGGCACCTGAATCACCCCCGGCAGCAGCCCGTGGGAAAGCAGCTCCCGGTCAGTCGTGCGGGTCAGCGGCTGCCCCTGAAGCCGGTAACCCATACGGTTACTCTGCGGGCTGATTTTCCACGGCGAACGCCAGAAAGACTCTTTTGAGGCTTCATCAAACTCCTGATATTCCGGTCCCGGCAAGGCGCGGATCACGTTCCCCCACAGCAGTTGCTTCACGCCCTGCGTAGTGGTGAAATGGCGCGCTGATGGCTTAATCGCAAGACGATCGCCGTCGCGCAGCAGTCGTCCCTCATGGCCGCCCATTCCCGCTTTCTGGTCGGTGCTGGACGACCCCAACACCTCCGGCACGTCGATGCCCCCCGCCACGGCAAGATAGCTGCGCACGCCGTGCAGAGGACGCTTAAGCGTCAGACGCTGCCCGGCTTTCGCCCGCAATCGCCAGCCGGTCCACACCGCTTTGCCGTCCAGCGTCGCGTCACAGCCCGCGCCGGTTAAGGCGAACCAGGTCTCCTCACCAAATTCAATAACGCACTGACCCAGCGTAATTTCTAACGCCGCCGTGCTGCCCGCGTTGCCTACCAGCAGGTTGGCAATCTCCAGCGAAGGACGATCGAGCGCACCGCAGTAGCTCACGCCGGACTGGCGCATGCCAAAGCGTCCGGCATCCTGAACGGAGGTATAAAGCCCCGCGCGAATAAGCGTTAACATACCCCCTCCTTCTGCGGGATAAAGCGCAGGGTATCACCCGGACGCAGGAGTATTGGCGCGTCATGGCCGGGTTCAAATAACGGCGTGGATGTGTGCCCGATAAGCTGCCAGCCGCCCGGTGAAGTAAGCGGATAAATTCCGGTTTGTTCACCGCCAATCGCCACCGTTCCTGCGGGAACGCTCAGGCGCGGCTCAGCCCGACGCGGGGTATGCAGCCGGGGAGATAATCCGCCCAGATACGGAAAGCCCGGCTGAAAACCCAGAAACCAGACGACGTAATCCACCGAGCTGTGCAGCTCCACAACCTGCTTTGCTGTTAATCCACAGTGTTCGGCCACCACGCCAAGGTCAGGGCCACCTTTGCCGCCATAGACAACCGGGATCTCAATCGCCCGCGATTCTGGCTCCAGCGCCTCGCTCTCTTCCCACCAGCGCTGCAGACGCTCAATGGCATCCAGCGCCCCGGTGTGCGGATCGCGTAGCACCACGGTGATATTATTCATACCCGGAATAGCTTCAACCACGCCGGGTAGCTCGGGCAGCCGCTGAGCCAGGCGCCAGATACGCTTTTGCGTGGCAAGCGTCACGGGAGGCTCAAGCTCCAGAACTACCGCGGTTTCACCCAGAAGATAACAACGCGCTCGCTGCACTTAACTACCTCTCATCAGGCCGGATTAGGAATATCAATAAAGGTCACATCCAGATCGGTATTTTCCGTCAGCCACTCGCTGAGGGCGCGAATACCGCCGCGCTCGGTAGCGTGGTGGCCTGCCGCGTAAAAATGCAGCCCCTGCTCGCGGGCAGAGTGAACCGTCTGCTCGGAGACTTCGCCGGTAATAAACGCATCAACACCAAAGCGCGCGGCGCTGTCGATAAAGCCCTGGCCGCCGCCGGTACACCAGGCCACGCGTTTTACCAGGTCAGGTCCCGTATCGCCACACCACAGCGGACGGCGCCCCAGGCGCGCTTCAATCCACGATGCCAGCTCCAGCCCCGGTACCGGCATCGACAGTTCGCCCCACGGCACCAGCGGCTCGATTTCACCCATCACGGTAATTCCTAACAGCTGTGCCAGCTGGACGTTATTTCCCAGTTCAGGATGCGCATCCAGCGGCAGATGGTAACCGTACAGGTTGATATCATTCGACAGCAGCGTTTTGAGGCGGTTGCGCTTCATGCCGCGGATAATCGGCGATTCGTTTTTCCAGAAGTAACCGTGATGGACAATCACCGCGTCGGCTTCCTGACGCACCGCCTCATCCAGCAGCGCCTGGCTTGCCGTCACGCCGGTGATGATTTTCTGCACCGTTTCGCGCCCTTCGACCTGCAGGCCATTCGGGCCATAGTCGCTAAAGGAGGCGGTATTAAGTTTTTCGTTAATCAGACGTTCCAGTTCACTGTTTTTCATCATCATTCTCTCAAACTTTTCGGGCGGCTTCGTACGCCGCCAGCGTGGCGACGCGCGCCTGTTTATGGTCGACAATCGGGCGGGGATAATTGAGCTTTACGCCCTGTTTATCCGCCCATGCCCACGGGTCATGGATCGCTTTTTCAGGAACGTTCCTGAGCGCGGGCAACCAGCGGCGAATAAAGTCGCCGTTGGCATCAAATTTTTGCCCCTGAGTGGTCGGATTAAAAATCCTGAAATAGGGAGCCGCATCGGTGCCGGTAGAGGCCGCCCACTGCCAGCCACCGTTATTCGCAGCCAGATCGCCATCGATCAGCTGAGAAATAAAATAGCGCTCTCCGATTCGCCAGTCGATAAGCAGATCTTTCACCAGGAAGCTCGCGGTAATCATTCGCAGACGATTGTGCATCCACCCGGTTTCATTTAGCTGGCGCATAGCGGCGTCCACAATCGGATAGCCCGTCTCCCCTTTTTGCCAGGCCTGTAAAAGTGCCTCATCGTGCTGCCATTTTACGCTGTCGGTCCACGGAATGAACGGACGATGCTTGCAGAGATTGGGATGGTACGTCATCAGATGGCGGTAGAATTCACGCCAGATAAGTTCGTTCAGCCACACCGAGCCCGCACCACCGTCCAGCGCCTGCGGCTGTTCGGCCAGAAGACGATGCAAACACTGGCGAGGAGAGAGCACGCCCAGCGCCAGGCAGGCCGATAACCGGCTTGTCCCTTCAATTGCCGGGAAATCCCTGCGCGCGTCATATTCTCCCGCGCCCTGCTTGCAAAACTGGCGCAGCTTCGCAATAGCGGCCTTCTCACTGGCAGGGAACAGAAGTTCATCAAATGCCCGTTGGGGATAGTTGAACGTTAATTCGGGGAGATCGGTTATAGCCTCTCCTCTGGCGGCGGGCGCGGGTACGCACTCCGGCAGCGCCTCTTTCAGGCGCTTAACAAAAGCATTTTTAAACGGCGTAAACACTTTATACATTTCGTGACCGCCGGTCATAACGCTGCCCGGTGCCAGCATCACGCTGTCATCAAATCCCTCACATACCACCTCTCCCAGCATTTTCTCCAGCTGGCGGTCCCGCTGCTGTTCGTTCAGTTCGTACTGGTAGTTATAAAAAAGATGCGTGACGCCGTTCTGCTGGCATATCTCCTGCAGCATATGAAGCTGCGCGGTAAAATCGCTGACCTCTTTGTAGATCAGCGGAATGCCTTTCTCGGCAAGCGCGTGCTGCAGTTCGTTCAGGTGTGATTTGAGGTAAGCCGCCTGCCGTGGAGCCATATCATGCTGCTGCCACTGCTCAGGCGTGGCGATAAATAGCGCCAGTACGCTGGCGTCATCAGAGCGGCAGGCTGCCGCGAGAGCGATGTTGTCATGTACGCGCAAATCCGCGCGAAACCAAACCAGATGGGTGGGCATAAAACTCCAGGCTATTGTCCATTATGTCCATAAGGGCATGCCATACAAGGAAAATGCATGCATTGAACTACTTTGCCATGAAGTGTAGACGGGATGAAATAAAAAAGGCCGCCCGGGGCGGCCTTAACGCTACTTGTCCTGCGCTATCGTGGTTAAAGCGACAAACGCATTAGGTTCATCACTCTTTACAACGAGTACGCTGGCGACAATGAACGCGATGCATATATAGCGTTTCACTATGCGGTCCCTGCTGCTAACCGCTCCACCGTTCACCACCGGTGATAAATCGGTGGACACAAGCTCTGTGTGGAGCCTGACTTACGGTTGTTGTAACACCTCTCCCGGGACCGGTGCCCATTTGCGAGATGGCGGAAAGGGACGCAGCATGGTAAACATCACGTGAGCAAAACGTAACCCATTGAACCTGATATTAAGAATATATTTAGGATTGAGGCAGTTGCTTATTCAACCAGCAAACGTATGCTTATAAGCCTCTGTGTGAGAGCTTGAAAAAACCACCCAACGGACCGCGAATCCCGAGGGACAAAAAAACCGCCATATTGCTATTGGCGGTTTTTTTATGGCTACGCGTCAGCGTTGTATCAATAGAAATCGCAGGTCGCTTTCTCTGCCTGATCCATCCACACCGGCTTCTCGCTGGTTTTCGCCCAGACGCGGTGCAGATAACTGTAAAAACGCGCGCGATCTTTCCAGAACAGCATCACCGGCAGGGCCAGCACGCCAGCCACTACGGCGAAAGTGCGACGCATGAACACGATATGAGCCGGATACTCTTTATAAAGATCCATATTTTTCTCCCCTGTAGTTGGCCGGAAACCTTCTCCGGAAAATGTGAAATCTGTGACCTGGATAAAATAATATCGCTTTGTTTGTAATTTTACTACTCATCCGACCACTTATTTTTATCCATTTAGTGAATATTTACATTCGCGTCGTAATTAAGTTACAAAAAAGTTAACGATTTACTTATCAATAGTTAAATTGTGGGCTTTCCATTTTTATACTTTTTTTACACCCACCCTTCTGATTTTTGCGAAATCTTTGCGCCATAAATCCTACCGTTAGCACAACAACAAAAGTCACCCGGAGGTGGATTGTGAGTGCAGGTCTTATTGCCGGCATCGTGCTGGTGTTCCTGTTATTGGGTTATCTGGTCTATGCCCTGATTAACGCGGAGGCATTCTGATGGCTGCTCAGGCGTTTTTGCTTATTGCCAGCTTCTTAGTGGTATTGTTCGTTCTGGCAAGGCCGCTGGGAACGGGACTGGCGCGATTGATCAACAACGTCCCCCTGCCCGGCACGGGAGGCGTTGAAAAAGGGATCTGGCGCGTGCTGGGAATCGACGATCGGGAGATGAACTGGCGTGAATATCTGATCGCCATTCTGCTGCTGAATATCGTTGGGCTCATTGCGCTTTTTGCCATGCTGATGCTGCAGGGCATCCTGCCGCTGAATCCGCAACAGTTACCGGGCCTGTCCTGGCATCTTGCGCTGAACACGGCGGTCAGTTTTGTCACTAACACCAACTGGCAGTCCTATGCCGGTGAAACCACGCTCAGCTATTTCAGCCAGATGGCTGGATTAACCGTGCAGAACTTCCTCTCTGCCGCCAGCGGTATCGCAGTAATTTTCGCGCTGACGCGCGCGTTTGCACGTCAGAAAATCGGTACCCTGGGTAACGCCTGGGTGGATCTGACGCGCATTACGCTGTGGATCCTGCTGCCGATTGCGCTGCTTATCGCGCTGTTCTTTATTCAGCAGGGCACCCTGCAAAACCTGCTGCCTTACGCCCCGTATACTTCGCTTGAAGGAGCAAAACAGATCCTGCCGATGGGGCCAGTGGCGTCGCAGGAAGCCATCAAGATGCTCGGCACCAACGGCGGCGGCTTCTTCAACGCCAACTCGTCGCATCCGTTTGAAAACCCTACCGCCCTGACCAATTTTGTGCAGATGCTGGCGATCTTCCTGATCCCCGCCGCGCTCTGTTTCGCCTTTGGTGATGTGGTCAACGATCGCCGTCAGGGCCGCACTCTGCTCTGGACGATGTCGCTTATCTTTGTGGTCTGCGTAGCGCTGGTGATGTGGGCTGAATGGAGCGGCAACCCCCATTTCATGCAGCTGGGGGCTGACAACAATATCAACATGGAAGGTAAAGAGAGCCGCTTTGGCATTCTCGCCAGCAGCCTGTATGCGGTGGTCACCACGGCGGCCTCGTGCGGGGCGGTCAACGCCATGCACGATTCCTTTACGGCGCTGGGTGGCATGATCCCGATGTGGCTGATGCAGATTGGCGAGGTGGTGTTTGGCGGCGTGGGCTCCGGTCTTTACGGCATGCTGCTGTTCGTACTGCTGGCGGTATTTATTGCCGGTCTGATGATTGGCCGCACCCCGGAATACCTCGGTAAAAAAATCGACGTTCGCGAGATGAAATTAACCGCGCTGGCGATTCTGGTCACCCCGGCGCTTGTGCTGCTCGGCACCGCGCTGGCGCTGATGACCGAAGCAGGACGTAGCGGCATCTTTAACCCGGGCATTCACGGCTTTAGCGAAGTGCTGTATGCCGTCTCCTCGGCCGCCAACAACAACGGTAGCGCCTTTGCAGGCTTAAGCGCCAACTCTCCGTTCTGGAACTGTCTGCTGGCGTTCTGCATGTTCGTGGGCCGCTTCGGGATCATTGTGCCGGTTATGGCGATTGCCGGATCGCTGGTGAATAAAAAAATCCAACCGACCACCACCGGGACGTTACCGACCCACGGCGCGCTGTTTATCGGCCTGCTGACGGGCACCGTGTTGCTGGTCGGCGCCCTGACCTTTATCCCCGCCCTCGCGTTAGGCCCGGTCGCGGAAACTCTCTCTTTACGCTGATTTTGCGGAGTATTTGTCATGAGTCGTAAACAACTGGCCCTGCTCGAACCGACGTTAGTTCGTCAGGCGCTTATGGATGCGGTCAAAAAGCTGAGCCCGCGCGTGCAATGGCACAACCCGGTGATGTTTATCGTCTGGGCCGGCAGCGTCCTGACCACCGCACTGGCGATTGCCATGGGGACGGGTCACATGCCGGGAAACGCGATGTTTACCGGGGCCATCAGCCTGTGGCTGTGGTTTACCGTGCTATTCGCCAACTTTGCCGAAGCGCTGGCGGAAGGCCGGAGTAAAGCGCAGGCCAACAGCCTGAAAGGGGTGAAAAAAACGGCGTTTGCGCGGAAATTACGTGAACCGAAATACGGCGCGCAGATGGACCACGTTCCGGCGGATGAACTACGTAAAGGTGATGTGGTGCTGGTGGAAGCTGGCGACATCATCCCGTGCGACGGAGAAGTCATTGAAGGTGGCGCATCGGTAGATGAAAGCGCCATTACCGGGGAATCCGCACCTGTGATCCGTGAATCCGGCGGTGATTTTGCATCCGTAACGGGTGGGACGCGCATTCTTTCCGACTGGCTGGTGATCCAGTGCAGCGTCAACCCGGGCGAAACCTTCCTCGACCGGATGATCGCCATGGTGGAAGGCGCTCAACGCCGTAAAACACCGAACGAAATTGCCCTGACCATCCTGCTGATAGCCTTGACCATCGTCTTCCTGCTGGCAACCGCGACGCTGTGGCCATTTTCCGCCTATGGCGGCACTCCAGTCACCATCACCGTACTGGTTGCGCTGCTGGTCTGCCTGATCCCCACCACCATTGGCGGCCTGCTGTCGGCCATCGGCGTGGCCGGCATGAGCCGTATGCTCGGTGCCAACGTTATCGCCACCAGCGGGCGTGCGGTTGAAGCCGCCGGTGACGTGGATGTCTTGCTGCTGGATAAAACCGGGACCATTACCCTCGGTAACCGCCAGGCGTCCGAATTCTTACCCGCCCCGGGCGTGGATGAAAAAACGCTGGCGGATGCGGCACAGCTCTCCTCGCTTGCCGATGAAACCCCGGAAGGCCGAAGCATTGTTGTTCTCGCCAAGCAGCGCTTTAACCTGCGCCAGCGCGACGTTCAGAGCCTGCATGCCACCTTCGTGCCGTTTACGGCGCAAACCCGAATGAGCGGGATTAACATTCAGGATCGCATGATCCGTAAAGGCTCTGTTGATGCCATCCGTCGCCACATTGAGGCCAACAATGGCCACTTCCCGCCTGAAGTGGACAACCTGGTCGAAAGCGTAGCCCGTCAGGGGGCCACGCCGCTGGTGGTGGCAGAAGGCGCGAATGTGCTGGGCGTAATTGCCCTGAAAGATATCGTCAAAGGCGGCATTAAAGAGCGCTTTGCCCAGCTGCGTAAAATGGGCATTAAAACGGTGATGATCACCGGGGATAACCGTCTTACCGCCGCGGCGATTGCCGCCGAAGCGGGCGTGGATGATTTCCTTTCCGAAGCCACGCCGGAAGCGAAACTGGCGTTGATTCGTCAGTATCAGGCGGAAGGCCGTCTGGTGGCGATGACGGGCGACGGTACCAACGATGCCCCTGCCCTGGCGCAAGCCGACGTGGCGGTGGCGATGAACTCCGGTACCCAGGCAGCAAAAGAGGCGGGCAACATGGTCGACCTCGACTCTAACCCGACCAAACTGATTGAGGTGGTGCACATCGGCAAACAGATGCTGATGACGCGCGGTTCGCTGACCACCTTCAGTATCGCCAACGACGTGGCGAAGTATTTCGCCATTATCCCGGCGGCCTTTGCGGCCACCTATCCGCAGCTCAATGCGCTGAACGTGATGCACCTGCACTCTCCGGCATCGGCCATTCTGAGCGCGGTGATTTTCAACGCCCTGATCATCGTCTTTCTTATTCCGCTGGCGCTGAAGGGCGTGAGCTATAAGCCGCTGACCGCAGCTGCCATGCTGCGCCGCAACCTGTGGATATACGGCCTGGGGGGGCTGGTGGTGCCTTTCATCGGTATCAAGGCTATCGACCTGCTGTTGACCCTGTTCGGGCTGGTTTAAAAGGTGAATCAAATGACGATGTTACGCCCCGCTATACTTTTGTTTATTCTGCTGTCTCTCATTACCGGCGGGCTGTACCCGCTGGTAACCACCGCGCTGGGCCAGTGGTGGTTTAAGGATCAGGCCAACGGCTCGCTGATTATACAAAACGGCGAAAACCGCGGTTCACGCCTGATTGGTCAGAACTTTACGGATGCTCGCTACTTCCAGGGACGCCCTTCCGCCACTGCCGAAAGCCCGTATAATCCGATGGCATCCGGCGGCAGTAACCTGGCGGGCAGCAACCCGGAGCTGGACAAAGCCGTCGCTGAACGCGTGGCAACCCTGCGTGCCGCCAATCCTCAGGCCAGCCGCGAGGTGCCCGTAGAGCTGGTGACCGCCTCGGCCAGCGGGCTGGACTACAGCCTGACGCCGGCAGCGGTGGCCTGGCAGATCCCGCGCGTCGCCGCCGCCCGTCAGTTGACCGTGGAACAGGTGAGCAAGCTGGTGGCAGAGCACACGCAAAAGCCGCTGGTCAGCTTCATCGGCATGCCCGTGGTAAATATTGTTGAGCTGAATCTGGCGCTGGACGCGCTAAGGAAAAACTAAATGACCGACGAGCCCATGCGCCCGGATCCGGACAGGCTGCTTGAACAGACGGCTGAAGCCCATCGCGGCAAACTGAAAATTTTCTTTGGCGCCTGCGCGGGCGTCGGGAAAACCTTCGCCATGCTGACGGAAGCCCAGCGGCTTCGGGCGCAGGGGCTCGATATTCTGATCGGCGTGGTTGAAACCCACGGACGCAAAGAGACGGCGTCGCTGCTGAAGGGGCTGGCTACCCAGCCGCCCCGCCGCATCAGCCACCGTGGTCGTTTAGTTACGGAGTTTGATATTGATGCCGCCCTCGCCCGCCGTCCCGCCCTTATCCTGATGGACGAACTGGCGCACAGCAATGCGCCAGGCTCACGCCATCCCAAACGCTGGCAGGATGTTGAAGAGCTGCTCGAGGCCGGCATTGATGTGTTCACAACAGTTAACGTTCAGCATCTTGAAAGCCTGAACGACGTAGTCAGCGGCGTGACCGGCATTCAGGTGCGCGAGACGGTGCCCGACCCGTTCTTTGATTCTGCCGATGAGGTGGTGCTGGTTGACCTGCCTCCTGACGATTTGCGCCAGCGCCTGCACGAAGGCAAGGTTTATATTGCCGGCCAGGCCGAGCGCGCCATCGAACATTTCTTCCGCAAAGGTAACCTGATTGCCCTGCGCGAGCTGGCCCTGCGTCGTACTGCCGATCGCGTTGACGATCAGATGCGCGCCTGGCGCGACCTGCAGGGACAGGAGCGCGTCTGGCATACGCGGGATGCCATTCTGCTGTGCGTGGGGCACGGCAGCGGCAATGAAAAACTGGTCCGCACCGCCGCGCGCCTGGCGGCCAAATTTGGCAGCGTCTGGCATGCGGTGTATGTCGAAACGCCGCAGCTGCACGCTCTGCCCGAAAACCAGCGCCGCGCGATCCTGAGCTCGCTGCGCCTTGCGCAGGAGCTGGGTGCCGAAACCGCTACCCTTTCCGATCCGCAGGAAGATAAGGCCATTCTGCGCTACGCGCGGGAGCATAACCTGGGGAAAATTGTCATTGGCCGCCGCCAGCATCGCCGCTGGTTTAGCCGCGAATCCTTTGCCGACAAACTGGCCCGCCGCGCGCCGGATCTGGACCTGGTGATCGTGGCGCTGGATGATAAACCTGCTCCCCTCCCCAGCCGCGCGCCGGACAGCCGGGCCTTCAGCGATAAATGGCGCATTCAGCTCCGCGGCTGTTTTGTCGCCGTCGTGCTCTGCGCCCTGATCACTATAATCGCCAGCAAATGGCTGATTGCCTTCGACGCGGCCAACCTGGTGATGATCTACCTGCTGGGCGTGGTAGTGGTGGCGCTCTTTTACGGACGCTGGCCGTCGGTACTGGCGACGGTTATTAACGTCATCAGCTTCGATCTGTTCTTTATTGCCCCCCGCGGGACGCTCGCCGTCTCGGACGTACAGTACATCCTCACCTTCGCCGTGATGCTCACTGTCGGGCTGGTGATAGGGAACTTAACGGCTGGCGTGCGCTACCAGGCGCGTATCGCCCGCTATCGCGAACAGCGCACGCGGCATCTTTATGAGATGTCGAAATCGCTGGCGGTAGGCCGCACGCCGCTGGATATTGTGCAGACCAGCGAGCAGTTTATTCGCTCGACCTTTCATGCCAGCAACCTGATTTTACTCCCGGACGATCACGGCAAGCTGCGCCCGCTGACGTCGGCCTCGGGCATGACGCCCTGGGACGAAGCCATCGCCCGCTGGAGCTTTGATAAAGGGCTACCGGCGGGTGCAGGGACCGACACCCTGCCCGGCGTGCCCTATCAAATTCTGCCCCTGCGCAGCGCCGACAAAAACCTGGGGCTGGTTATCGTGGAGCCCTCTAATCTGCGCCAGCTGATGATCCCCGAACAGCAGCGACTGCTAGAGACCTTTACGCTGCTGGTTGCCAGCGCGCTGGAACGGCTGGCCCTCACCGCCAGCGAAGAGCAGGCCCGGCTGGCAAGCGAGCGCGAAAGCATTCGTAACTCGCTGCTGGCGGCGCTGTCTCACGACCTGCGCACACCTCTTACTGTCCTGTTTGGCCAGTCGGAAATCCTGACGCTGGACCTGGCAGCGGAAGGTTCAAAACACGCCATGCAGGCCAGCGAAATCCGTCAGCACGTGCTCAATACCACGCGTCTGGTGAATAACCTGCTCGATATGGCGCGGATCCAGTCAGGCGGTTTTAACCTCAAAAAAGAGTGGCTCACGCTTGAAGAGGTGGTGGGCAGCGCGCTGAAAATGCTCGAACCCGGCCTCGGTGGGCGGCATATTGCGCTGAACATGCCCGAGCCCCTGACGTTAATTCACGTTGACGGTCCGCTGTTTGAACGAGTGTTGATTAACCTGCTGGAAAACGCCGGCAAATATGCGGGTGCCAGCGCCCGGATTGGGGTGGATGCGACGGTGGACGACGACACGCTTCGTCTTGACGTCTGGGATACCGGGCCGGGCATTCCTGCCGGACAGGAGATGGCTATTTTCGAAAAATTCGCACGCGGCAATAAGGAGTCTGCCATCCCGGGCGTGGGGCTGGGGCTGGCGATTTGTCAGGCAATAATTGATGTTCATGGCGGAACCATTTTCGCGGAAAATCGTCCGGAAGGCGGCGCGCGTTTTTGTGTTACACTTCCTCTGGAAACCCCGCCGGAACTGAATGAATTACCAGAGGATTTGTGATCAACGTTCTGATTGTTGAAGATGAGATCGCCATTAGCCGGTTTCTGCGCGCAGCGCTGGAAGGTGATGGTCTGCGCGTTCATGATGCGGGTACGCTTCAGCGGGGGCTAATTGAAGCCGCGACCCGCAAGCCGGACCTGGTGATCCTCGATCTTGGCCTGCCGGACGGTGACGGCATCGATTTTATCCGCGAGGTACGTCAGTGGAGCCAGATGCCGATTCTGGTGCTCTCCGCCCGTACTGAAGAGACGGATAAAATCGCCGCGCTGGATGCCGGGGCGGACGACTATCTGATAAAACCTTTTGGTATCGGCGAGCTACAGGCCCGCCTTCGCGTGGCCCTGCGTCGCCACAGCGCAACCACGCCTGCTGACCCAACCTACACGTTTGGGGATATCCGGGTTGATCTGGCCGCGCGACGTATTGTGCGCGGTGAAGAAGAAATCCATCTCACGCCAATCGAGTTTCGCCTGCTCGCCGTGCTGCTTAATAATCACGGTAAAGTACTCACCCAGCGCCAGCTGTTAAGTCAGGTGTGGGGACCCAACGCGGTGGAGCATAGTCACTATTTACGCATATATATGGGACATCTTCGCCAGAAACTTGAAGTTGACCCCGCGCGCCCCCGTCATTTATTAACTGAAACCGGTATCGGTTATCGGTTTATGCTTTGAATAACTATTCAATTTATTTTTAAATAAAAACGAAACCTCTCAGAAAATATTTCACAAATATCCCAACCGTTATTTTTTTGATTATTTACGCTCACATCAAACATTCACAACACAATCTATTAACGTGACACTAACAATTCAGAATTTTGATCTGCATTATTCATCAAAAGCGACTAATTATTTCTGAAATGATCGGTTAATGGTGATCTGCTTCACGGTTAATCGCCTTTGCCTGGATAAAATGACCATGCTTTCAATTACTGAAAGGAATATGAAACATGGAAAACAACAATCGCTTAATGCCCCATATAAGGCGGACAACGCATATTATGATGTTTGCCCACCGAAACTGCTTTGACTTTCATCTCTTTAATGCCCGGTAGTCCTTCGACTTCTGGCGCACTCGCTTACAGGTTATTCTGAAAAACCTTAACTTACAGGCAATTGCCTGTGAACTCGTGCGCTCATTCATCTTGATTCAGACTCATCCGCACCGGGCGGACTGAATTTCAATCATCAAAAAAGCAATTCACTGATTTTAATCAGCGGCTACCCATTGCTTTTTTTCCGGAAAATTATCGATTTCTTTCTTGCAAGAAATCGAGGGACGCTTATTACCAAAATAAAGAGAGAAAGATGAAAAATTTAAAAATCGCAGCCAGCCGTGCATGTCCGGACTGCTTTACTACCCAGCGTGAAGTGGTGGATGTCCGCGCTTCTGATTATATTGATGTTGCCGCCATTGTTCTGGCGGTCACGGATATTGCCAGCGGTATCCTGGAAGAAATAGAAGCTACCGGTTTTGGCATTCCCGTATTTGTGGCGACGCACAAAGAAGAGATCATCCCGGCAGATTATTTATCGCGCATTCACGGCGTATTTGAGCATTCAGACACCAGCAAAGACTTTTATGGACGCCAGCTGGAAGCGGCCGCGCAGAAGTATGAAACCCAGCTGCGCCCGCCGTTTTTCCGGGCCCTTGTCGACTACGTGAAGCAGGGCAACAGCGCGTTTGACTGCCCGGGGCATCAGGGCGGGCAGTTTTTCCGCCGTCATCCTGCCGGCAATCAGTTTGTCGATTTCTTTGGCGAGACGTTGTTCCGCTCCGATCTGTGCAACGCCGACGTGGCGATGGGGGATCTGCTGATCCACGAAGGCGCACCGTGCATTGCCCAGCAGCATGCGGCAAAAGTCTTTAACGCCGATAAGACCTACTTCGTGCTGAATGGCACCTCGTCGTCCAACAAAGTGGTGCTTAACGCCCTGCTCACCCCAGGCGACCTGGTGCTGTTTGACCGTAATAACCACAAGTCTAACCACCACGGTGCCCTCCTCCAGGCTGGCGCAACGCCGGTCTATCTGGAAACCGCGCGCAACCCGTACGGCTTTATCGGCGGCATTGACGCGCACTGCTTTGAGGAGAGTTACCTGCGTGAACGGGTGGCAGAGGTGGCGCCTGGCCGTGCACGCGATGCGCGTCCGTTCCGTCTGGCGGTGATCCAGCTGGGCACCTACGATGGCACCATCTACAACGCCCGTCAGGTGGTGGATAAGATTGGGCACCTGTGTGATTACATCCTGTTTGACTCGGCCTGGGTGGGTTACGAGCAGTTTATTCCGATGATGGCCGACTGCTCGCCGCTGCTGCTGGAGCTGAACGAAAACGATCCGGGGATCCTGGTCACCCAGTCCGTGCATAAACAGCAGGCTGGCTTCTCGCAGACCTCGCAAATTCACAAGAAGGACAGCCACATCAAAGGCCAGCAGCGCTATGTCCCACATAAGCGGCTCAACAATGCCTTTATGATGCACGCCTCCACCAGCCCGTTTTATCCGCTGTTTGCCGCGCTGGACATTAACGCCCGCATGCATGAGGGGCAAAGCGGCCGCAACATGTGGATGGACTGCGTGGTGACGGGCATTGAGGCGCGCAAGCTGATCCTGGAGAACTGCCGATTTATTCGTCCATTTGTGCCCGAGACGGTGGATGGCCGCGCGTGGGAAAGCTGGGACACGGCAGAGATTGCAACCGATCTGCGCTTCTTCCATTTCGTACCGGGTGAACGCTGGCACGCTTTTGAAGGCTACGCTGAGCATCAGTATTTTATCGACCCGTGCAAGCTGCTGCTGACCACGCCGGGCATTAACGCCCGCACCGGGGAGTATGACGACTTCGGTGTGCCTGCCACCATTCTCGCCAACTTCCTGCGTGAAAACGGCATCGTGCCGGAAAAATGCGATCTCAACTCGATCCTGTTCCTGCTCACCCCTGCGGAGGACATGGGCAAGCTGCAGCAGCTGGTCGCCCAGCTGGTGCGCTTCGAAAAACTGCTTGAGAGCGATGTGCCGCTGAAAGACGTCCTGCCCTCCCTCTACAAACAGCATCCGGAACGTTACGCGGATTACACTCTGCGCCAGATCTGCCAGGAAATGCACGACCTGTACGCCCGCCATAACGTGAAGCAGCTGCAAAAAGAGATGTTCCGCAAGTCTCACTTCCCGCGGGTGATGATGAACCCGCAGGACGCGAACTACGCCTACCTGCGCGGTGAGGTCGAGCTGGTCTCCCTGCGCGACGCGGAAGGCCGCATCGCCGCCGAAGGCGCTCTCCCCTACCCACCGGGGGTACTGTGCGTGGTTCCAGGGGAAGTCTGGGGCGGTTCCGTGCTGCGCTACTTTGCCGCGCTGGAAGAAGGCATCAACCTGCTGCCGGGCTTCGCGCCGGAGCTGCAGGGCGTGTACGTCGAGGAGTGTGAGGGTCGCAAACAGGTTCGCTGCTACGTCATCAAACAATCCGCTGCTCAGCCATCGCTGCTGAAAGGAGAAAAATTATGAGCAAGTCCAATAAGATGGGCGTGGTGCAGCTGACTATCCTCACCATGGTTAACATGATGGGCTCCGGGATTATCATGCTGCCCACCAAGCTTGCCGAGGTGGGGACCATCTCTATCATCTCCTGGCTGGTGACGGCTGTCGGATCGATGGCGCTGGCGTGGGCGTTTGCCAAGTGCGGGATGTTCAGCCGCAAGTCAGGCGGCATGGGCGGCTATGCCGAGTACGCCTTCGGCAAGTCCGGCAACTTTATGGCGAACTATACCTATGGGGTGTCGCTGCTGATCGCCAACGTGGCGATTGCCATCTCCGCCGTGGGCTACGGTACGGAGCTGTTTGGCGCGACGCTCAGCCCGGTGCAAATTGGGCTGGCGACCATCGGCGTGCTGTGGATCTGTACCGTCGCCAACTTTGGCGGCGCGCGCATCACCGGACAGCTCAGCAGCATTACCGTCTGGGGCGTGATCATCCCGGTGGTCGGTCTGTGCATCATCGGCTGGTTCTGGTTCAGCCCGACGCTGTACGCCAACTCCTGGAACCCGCACCATGTGCCGTTCTTCACCGCCGTGGGCTCGTCTATCGCCATGACGCTCTGGGCTTTCCTGGGCCTGGAATCCGCCTGCGCAAATGCGGAAGTGGTGGAAAATCCGGAGAAGAACGTGCCGATTGCGGTTCTCGGCGGGACGCTGGGCGCGGCGGTGATCTATATCGTTTCAACCAACGTGATAGCGGGGATCGTGCCAAACATGGATCTGGCTAACTCCACGGCACCGTTCGGACTGGCCTTTGCGCAGATGTTCACCCCGGAAGTCGGGAAAGTGATCATGGGGTTGATGGTGATGTCCTGCTGCGGATCGCTGCTTGGCTGGCAGTTCACCATTGCACAGGTTTTTAAATCTTCGGCAGATGAAGGCTATTTCCCGAAAATCTTCTCCCGCGTGACCAAAGCCGATGCGCCGATGCAGGGTATGCTGGCAATTGTCATCTTCCAGAGCGGATTATCGCTAATGACCATCAGCCCGTCGCTGAACAGCCAGTTCAACGTGCTGGTCAACCTGGCGGTGGTGACGAACATCATCCCGTATATTCTGTCGATGGCGGCGCTGGCGATCATTCAGAAGGTGGCGAAGGTGGATCCGCACAAAGCGCGAGTAGCGAATATCGTGGCGCTGGTTGGGGCGATATACAGCTTCTATGCGCTCTACTCGTCCGGCCAGGAAGCGATGCTGTACGGGGCGATAGTGACCTTTATGGGCTGGACGCTGTACGGTCTGGTGTCGCCGAGATTTGAATTGAAGAACAAACACAGTTAGGTAAAAGCAAAACGGCAACCCTGAGGTTGCCGTTTTTAGTGTTTTCTCCCTCTCCCCGTGGGAGAGGGCCGGGGTGAGGGCATCAGCCCGCACCAGAACACGACTTATGCGTTTTTCAGCACTTCGCTGACAATCTCTACCGCTTCTTTCTCAATCTGCTGGCGATGCTCAGCGCCGAGGAAGCTTTCGCAATAGATCTTGTACGCATCTTCCGTACCGGACGGACGCGCGGCGAACCAGCCATTTTCGGTCATCACTTTCAGGCCGCCGATAGACGCACCGTTACCGGGTGCCGCCGTCAGACGCGCGGTGATCGGATCGCCTGCCAGGGTGCTTGCGCTGACCATCTCCGGAGAGAGTTTGGACAGAGCCGCTTTCTGGGCAGAGGTCGCGCCAGCCTGAATACGGTTATAGCTTGGCGCACCAAAGCGTGCAGCCAGCTCGTTGTAATGTTCCTGCGGGTTTTTACCGGTAACCGCGGTAATCTCCGCCGCCAGCAGGCACATGATGATGCCGTCTTTATCGGTTGACCACGGGGTGCCATCGAAACGCAGGAAGGACGCGCCTGCGCTCTCTTCGCCGCCGAAGCCAAAGCTGCCGTCGTGCAGACCGTCAACGAACCACTTGAAGCCTACCGGCACTTCCACCAGCTTGCGGCCCAGCGCGTCCACCACGCGGTCGATCATCGCAGAAGAGACCAGCGTTTTACCGACAGCCACCTCTTTGCCCCACTGCGGACGGTGCTGGAACAGGTAGTTGATTGCAACAGCCAGATAGTGGTTCGGATTCATCAGCCCGGCAGGGGTGACGATGCCGTGACGATCATAGTCCGGGTCGTTAGCAAACGCCAGGTCGAATTTATCGCGCAGCGCCAGCAGGCCCGCCATCGCGCATTCGGAGGAGCAGTCCATACGGATCGCGCCGTCTTTGTCCAGGTGCATAAAGCGGAAGGTCTGATCGACGTGATCGTTCACGATGGTCAGATCCAGCTTGTAGTGCTCGGCGATGCGCTTCCAGTACTCAATACCGGAGCCGCCCAGCGGATCCACGCCCAGCTTCAGGCCGGCTTTCTGAATCGCCGCCATATCGACGATATCCGCCAGCCCTTCCACAAACGGCTGAACCAGATCCTGCTCTTTCACGTGGCCGGAGGCCATCGCCTCATCAAGAGAAATACGTTTAACGCCTTTCAGACCGTCGGCCAGCAGCGCGTTTGCACGATCTTCCACCACTTTGGTGACGTTAGTGTCAGCCGGGCCGCCGTTAGGCGGGTTGTATTTGATACCACCGTCTTCCGGCGGGTTGTGGGATGGCGTGATGACGATACCGTCAGCCTGCGCGCCACCTTTTTTGTTGTGCACAAGGATCGCGTTTGATACCGCCGGTGTTGGAGTAAACCCATTATTCTCCTGAACAATCACGTCCACACCGTTCGCCGCCAGCACTTCCAGCACGGAAATAAACGCCGGTTCAGACAGCGCATGGGTATCTTTGCCCACGTAGCACGGACCGGTAACGCCGTTTTTAGCGCGCTCTTCCGCAATGGCCTGAGCAATGGCCAGAATGTGCGGTTCGTTAAAGCTGTGGCGCGCCGCGCTGCCGCGGTGACCAGATGTACCAAACTTCACTGCGTGTTCTGCGTTGCCCACGACCGGTTTCAGCACGTAATACTGCGCGGTCAGCTGAGCGACGTTAATCAAATCGCTTTGTTGTGCAGGTTGGCCTGCACGGCTGTGATTTGCCATTACCGGGTCCTTATGATGCAAGGGTTAAATTGTACCGCAAACCTTTTCAATCAATTCCGCCGGGAACTGCATGGACTGCATGATGTGTTCAATCATGCTGCACTTGCGGCCCGTATTGGTATTGGTGATCACCCAGTACGGAGTGCCAGGGACATGTTTAGGTTTGGTTTGATTGCCATTTTGCAGCAGCGTCTGCTCGTCGCCCGCGAAATAGACGCGGGTACGGCCGTGCAGCGACTCGGTCGCTTCAGCAAACGCTTTGTTATCCAGGGAGTAAAGTGTAGACAGCACCAGCATAAAACGGTTAACCGCCTTTTTCTGCTCCGCATATTCGTCGGAGAGCAGCAGTTCGCGCATCGCGCGCACTTTATCTTTTACCGGCGTCACGGCAGGTTTTGCTTGTGCAGCAACGCTCGGCTGAGACACGACATCTTTGGTAACTGGGGTGGCAGGCTGTGAAGCGGCGGAAATTTTAAGCATGCGCCGTAAAATGTCGGACGCGCTCTCCCCGATATGCCGCGTCTGGCTGGCAATATACTGATAGAGTTCGTCATCAACTTCGATTGTTTTCATCTTAATCCAGTGCGATATCTTATCTGAATACAAGTCATTGGGATTATAAGGTCAAATCCCAACAGCGGATAGCGTCAAACCAGGTTGGCGGCAAAAGTCAGATTAAACTGGAACCTTGCAGCCGGGCGGCAGAATGGTCAACATGATACCCTAACCTGACATACGTAAAAAAAGAACTTTGCCATGAAATTGAATACCCGAGCGCAAACTGCACAATCGCCGAACAATAATTCCCCCATCGTGCTGGTTCATGGACTTTTTGGCAGCCTGGATAACCTGGGCGTGCTGGCCCGCGATTTGGTTACCGATCACGATATTTTACAGGTCGATATGCGCAACCACGGGCTTTCCGGCCGCTCAGACGAAATGACCTATGCGGCAATGGCACAGGATCTGCTGGATACGCTGGACGCGCACAACCTGCAGAAGGTGACCCTCATCGGGCATTCAATGGGCGGTAAAGCGGTTATGGCGCTCACCGCGCTGGCGCCAGAGCGAATTTCCGGGCTTGTGGTGATTGACGTTGCGCCTGTGGATTACGACGTTCGCCGTCACGATGAGATTTTCGCGGCGATCAATGCCGTAACCGAAGCTGGCGTTTCCACTCGTCAGCAGGCGGCAGCGGTTATGCGTGAGCATCTTGATGAAGAAGGCGTGGTGCAGTTCCTTTTGAAGTCGTTTGTTGACGGGCAGTGGCGTTTTAACGTGCCGGTGCTGTGGGACCAGTACAACAACATCGTGGGCTGGGAAACCGTTCCCGCCTGGCCGCACCCTGCCCTCTTTATTCGCGGCGGTAACTCTCCTTATATTACCGACGCGTACCGCGACACGCTGCTGGCACAATTCCCGCAGGCGCGCGCCCACGTCATTGCCGGTGCCGGACACTGGGTGCATGCGGAAAAACCTGATGCTGTACTGCGCGCCATTCGCCGCTATCTCGCTGATACTGCAAATTGATTAAAAAGAGAGCGACTGGAAGATGACGGGCTTCCAGTCGTTGGCGTGCCGTTTTTGGTGATGTATGATGGCGCGCTTATCGCCCGGGCTTTAGCAGGGCGGCGTGTTTCCCCCGAAGTCTCATAATCATGGCCAAAGAACAAACGGACCGTACGACACTAGATCTGTTCGCGAATGAGCGTCGACCGGGACGACCGAAAACGAATCCGCTTTCGCGCGATGAACAGCTGCGTATCAATAAACGCAATCAGCTTAAACGCGATAAAAATCGTGGGCTTAAGCGTGTCGAACTGAAGCTCAACGCCGACGCGGTCGATGCGCTTAACGAACTGGCAGAGGCGCGTAACATCAGCCGCAGCGAGCTTATTGAAGAGATGCTCATCGCCCAACTTGAGACGCTGCGCAGCCAGGCATAAGTCTGAAAAACCCCTTTATCGCCCTTTTCATGTAGCACAGAGTGCAGTCCTGCGCGATAGCGGTTTCCGCACGGTTGCCAGTTCTGCTATTATTGCCCTTATCCGTGGCCGAATTGCGCCACCATACCATTAAGTTTCAAGAGGTTATTTTACTCATGGCAATCATCGGCATTTTCTTCGGCAGTGATACCGGCAATACCGAAAATATCGCAAAAAACATTCAGAAACAGCTCGGTAAAGACGTTGCTGATGTGCATGACATCGCCAAGAGCAGCAAAGAAGATCTCGAGGGCTATGACATTCTGCTGCTGGGTATTCCAACCTGGTACTATGGTGAAGCCCAATGCGACTGGGACGATTTCTTCCCGACGCTTGAAGAGGTGGACTTCAACGGCAAGCTGGTTGCCCTGTTCGGTTGTGGCGATCAGGAAGATTACGCCGAGTACTTCTGTGATGCGCTGGGGACGATTCGCGACATCATTGAGCCTAATGGCGCGGTTATTGTGGGCCACTGGCCGACTGCCGGTTACCACTTCGAAGCTTCTAAAGGCCTGGCCGATGACGATCATTTTGTCGGACTTGCCATTGACGAAGACCGTCAGCCAGAACTGACCGCAGAGCGTGTAGAGAAGTGGGTTAAACAGATCCGCGAAGAACTGCATCTGGACGATATTCTCAACGCCTGATTTTTTACGGCGCAACGCGGGTTGCGCCCCTTTTCCAGGTAAAACCGATTAAATTAATTGCTACAAACTTTTAACTTTTTCGTCCAGACCTGTACAATGTCTCCCTGGCAAAATGTGGTTTCCATTGAGCAAGTTTGTAGGTGATACCACGTTTTTATAAGCATACTTTGCCTGAGACTTGCAGTTTTCATTTAGGCATGGCAGTTCTATAATGAGACGCATTATCCCAGGTGCATTTTCTGTCACTTCCCAGAGAAGTGAATCGTTTAGCAACAGGACAGATTCCGCATGACTGACAACAATACCGCATTAAAGAAGGCTGGCCTGAAAGTAACGCTTCCTCGGTTAAAAATCCTGGAAGTGCTTCAGGGTCCAGACAATCACCATGTCAGTGCGGAAGACCTTTATAAACGTCTTATCGACATGGGTGAAGAGATTGGGCTGGCTACCGTATATCGCGTGCTGAACCAGTTTGATGACGCGGGCATTGTTACCCGTCATAATTTCGAAGGCGGTAAATCTGTATTCGAACTGACCCAGCAGCATCACCACGATCACCTGATCTGCCTCGATTGCGGCAAGGTCATTGAATTTAGCGATGATTCCATCGAAGCGCGTCAGCGTGAAATCGCAGCTCGTCATGGCATTCGCCTGACCAACCACAGCCTGTACCTTTACGGTCACTGCGCTGAAGGGGATTGCCGCGAGAATGAACACGCTCACGACACAAAATAAGTTAGCGTTCATACTCTGAGCCAGCCGTAAGGTTGGCTTTTTTTTGCATTAAAAAAGCCCGGTCAGCAAAGTGCCACCGGGCGTAGATCAACTCATTTGTTGTTATTGCGTATCTCGTTCCAGATTTTATCGCAACGCTTCGCCACTTCCTGATCGTTACCGGTTTTACGTGCCTGGATGCAGGCCTGATAATCCATCACGCGAACATTCTCCTGCGTCGCGAACGCCTCATGCGCTTTCTCTTTCTTTAACACATTTAGCACGCTCTGGCAGGCTTCAATCTTCTCAGGCGATCCTTCCGCGGTATTAATACAGGCGCTATACGCCTCCTTCAGACGGGCGTCCTCTTTCGGCGCCTGAGTCTGAACACACGCCACCAGCCCTGATGCCATCAGCGCGACGATTACGATTTTTTTCATCATATGCAGTCTCCAGACCGGCGGGACTCAGCCCGCCGGTGTGCTCATCAGAAGATGGTGAATGGGGCGATAACCATGAATTTGACGTCACGTTCATCCTGGAAGATGTTGCCGTAACCGCCCGCATAGCTTGGGATATCGGAGTGGTTGTCATACTGCGTAAAGTGCAGCTTGAACATCGTGCCTTTCGCGCGGCCATCCTGCAGGGTGTAGATAGCATCCAGGCTGTAGGAGGACTCTTTCAGGCGATAGTTTGGATCGTAGTACGCATCCGGCGTCGCCATGTCTGCTGGTTTTGCATCCCAGGCGTAAGCGTAAGAAGCGCCCACCGCCCAGCCCGGCAGGTTCCAGTTTTTCAGGTCATACATGGCGCCGAAGAAGACCGCTTTCTCGCCGTCGGCGTTGAAGTCTGAGCGGTTATCCCACCAGATATCCAGACGACCGTTGGATGAGGCATAGGTCGGCGTCATACGCTGCAGGAAGTAGCCCTGCTGCCCTTCAGCCTTCACCCATGTGCCTTCCAGACGCAAATCAACCTGACCGACCTTGTAGCCGAAGGTTAACGCCTGCAGCCACGCGGTACCGTTATAAATGTCATTTACGCTGCCATCGCTGACCTTATCGCGCGTACCGTAGAACTGGTAGCTGGTGCTCAGCGGACTACCGGCGATATCAAATTTGTAGCTGGCTTTAGCAAAATACTGATCGATATAGCCTTCCGCCTGACCAAATGCAGCTTCCAGAACCAGATCGTTTTTAAAATCGTACTTCGCGCCCAGCGAGTGGAGGTAATCGACTTTGGTTTTCTTATCGTTCTGGTAGAACTTGTCCATCTCAATGTGCCACGGCGCTTTGTACTCGTTGGTCCACATATAGGAGAAGCTCAACGCACCTGCATCACCATAGTCAAAGTTAGCCCCGGCCTCTGCCCCCTGATAGGTACCAGGCATAAAGCTCCAGTGCGGCGCTAACAGCGTCTGGCCGGTTGGCTGAATATAGCCCCCACGCGCCCATACCGGGCCGTATTTGAATTTCGCTGCGGCCTTATAAAGGCTGATACCGCTTTTATCCCCCGACCAGTCTTCGTCATAGGCTTTATTACTGGAGGAGAAGGCAATTTCGTTCGGGTGGCCGCTGTCGCCATTTTCAGCCATTTCAATCGCCGTAAACGCGGCAATATCCAGACCGAACATATCGGCGGCGTAGCCTGACTGGAAGTCCAGGTTGGCGTTCCAGGTGGAGTGAGAGAGGTTGGTTTTGTATTTATCTTCTGTGACATCTTTACGGTCACGTTCACGCTGCCAGTAATAAATACCGCCAGTGAGGGTAGAATCTTCGATGAAACCTGCTGCTTTTGCCTCTGGTGTCACCACCAGGCCCGACATTGCTGTCACACCGGCAATAGCCAGCGCCAGCGCACTACGTTTGCCACTGAACGTACGCATAGATTATTCCTCTTTGACGAATTAAAACGCCTTAAACGGCGAAAATATAAAAGACCAAAAGGCCAGGGGTAGTTATAAATACCCTCGAATTAACTACCGTCTTTAGGTTATTTTTCGCGACGCGAATTATCAATGCTTTTCAGTGGGCAAAAGTCAGGATTATGACGAAGTGCACATAATTGGTAGTGCTTTGTAACATTTGGCCGGATGCGAGGTGTGACGGGGGTAGAGCAGGTAATTTCGGCGTATAAGATCGTAATAAAACCCGTATTTGTCTTTATTCTCCATTTTATGAAACAGACAAACTTTTTTCAGAAAAATAAGTAGCACCGCATTGACCAAAAATTTTAGCTGGCCTAATTACGGGCCTACTTTAACAATATGATCATTAAATAAAAAAACGCCGCTATAAGCGGCGTTTGTTTCTCATTGACCAGTGCAGCGTTATTATTCGCCGATCTTGGTCCAGGTATCACGCAGACCTACGGTACGGTTAAATACCGGTTTTTCTGCCGTGCTGTAACGGCTGTCCAGGCAGAAGTAACCTTCACGCTCGAACTGGAACGCTTTGCCCGCTTCAGCGGCTTTCAGCGATGGCTCCGCATAACCTTGCTTGATCACCAAAGATTCCGGGTTGATGGTCGCCAGGAAGTCTTCAGCCGCACCCGGGTTAGGTACGCTAAACAGACGATCGTACAGACGAATTTCTACCGGCAGCGCGTGGGAAGCGCTCACCCAGTGGATCACGCCTTTCACCTTGCGGCCGTCTGCCGGATCTTTGCTCAGCGTCTCAGCATCGTACGAACAGAAGATGGTGGTAATGTTACCTTCAGCATCCTTCTCTACGCGCTCGGCTTTGATGACGTAGGCGTTACGCAGACGAACTTCTTTACCCAACACCAGACGCTTGTACTGCTTATTGGCTTCTTCACGGAAGTCAGCACGGTCGATCCAGATCTCACCGCTGAACGGCACGTCGCGGCTTCCCATTTCCGGTTTATTCGGATGGTTAGGCATAGAGACCAGCTCGCTTCCACCCTGCGGGTAATTTTCAATCACCAGTTTCACCGGATCGATAACGGCCATCGCGCGCGGGGCGTTTTCGTTAAGATCTTCACGAATGCAGGATTCCAGAGACGCCATTTCGATGGTGTTGTCCTGCTTGGTCACGCCGATGCGTTTGCAGAACTCACGAATAGAAGCGGCAGTGTAACCACGACGACGCAGGCCGGAGATGGTCGGCATGCGCGGGTCGTCCCAGCCCTCAACGTGCTTGTCGGTCACCAGCAGGTTCAGCTTACGCTTGGACATCACGGTGTATTCCAGATTCAGACGAGAGAACTCATACTGACGCGGATGCACAGGAATGGTGATGTTATCCAGCACCCAGTCGTACAGACGACGGTTATCCTGGAACTCCAGCGTACACAGCGAGTGCGTAATCCCTTCCAGCGCATCGCTGATGCAGTGGGTGAAGTCGTACATCGGGTAGATGCACCACTTGTTGCCGGTCTGGTGGTGTTCTGCGAACTTAATGCGGTACAGCACCGGATCGCGCATCACGATAAACGGCGACGCCATATCGATTTTGGCACGCAGGCACGCTTTACCTTCTTCGAAGCCACCGGCACGCATTTTTTCAAACAGCGCCAGGTTCTCTTCCACGCTGCGATCGCGGAACGGGCTGTTTTTGCCTGGTGCAGTCAGCGTACCGCGATACTCGCGGATTTCGTCCGCAGACAGCTCATCAACGTAGGCCAGACCTTTGTTGATCAGCTCCACCGCGTAGGCATACAGCTGATCAAAATAGTCAGAGGAGTAGCAGATATCGCCAGACCAGTTGAAGCCCAGCCATTGCACGTCGTTTTTAATGGACTCAACGTATTCGATGTCTTCTTTTACTGGGTTGGTGTCATCGAAACGCAGGTTGCACTGCCCCTGGTAGTCTTGCGCAATGCCAAAGTTCAGGCAGATCGATTTCGCGTGACCAATGTGCAGGTAGCCGTTCGGCTCCGGCGGGAAACGCGTATGTACCGTGGTGTGCTTACCACTGGCCAGATCTTCATCGATGATCTGACGAATAAAGTTACTCGGGCGGGCTTCTGCCTCACTCATCGTGGATTCCTCAAAGCGTAAACAACGTATAACGACATATGATCTTATAAGCCGGACGAAGAGACAACCTTTATGTCACGGAAAAAACGTTACCCATAAAAAAAGCGGCGGAGGATATCCCCCGCCGCTTAAGGCATGACTCTACTCAGGAGCGATTACTTGCCTTTAATCTCATACAGCGGTGTCTGACCCGCAACCACCTGACCTTTCGCCTGGAGTACCAGACCGCTAAAGTCGTCGATGTTGCTGCACACGACCGGACTAATCATCGAGCGCGCGTTGGCGTTCAGGAAGTCCAGATCCATTTCCAGAATCGGCTGACCTGCCACCACTTCGGCCCCCTCTTCCACCAGGCGAGTAAAGCCCTGACCGTTCAGCGCTACGGTATCGATGCCCATATGGACAACGATCTCCGCGCCTTTTTCGGTTTCGAGGCAGAACGCATGGTTGGTGTTGAAGATTTTCACGATGGTGCCTGCCGCCGGAGACACAACGGTTTTGTCCGTTGGTTTCACCGCCACGCCGTCACCGACCGCTTTGCTGGCGAACGCTTCGTCAGGCACCTGCTCAAGGTCAACCACGTCACCCGTTACCGGAGAGACCAGCGCGGCCACCGTCACGGCGTTAGGCACGGCCTGCGGCTTCGCTACCGGGGCAGCCGTCGACGCAGGTGCGCTGTCGGCTGATGCCGCCGCGACCGGGCCACGGGCAACCACTTTCTTCATTTCGTCGCCAATGGATTCCGCTTTGGCGCCTACGATAACCTGGATAGTTTGTTTGTTCAGTTTAACCACGCCCGATGCACCAAGGCGTTTACACATTGCGTCGCTTACGCGCGCCGAGTCACCCACCGTCAGACGCAGACGGGTGATACAGGCATCAATCGCTTTCAGGTTGTCAGTCCCACCGACGGCAGCGATATAGCTGGTCGCCAGCTGAGTCAGCCCCTCTTCGGTATTGCTGTTGGCTTCGTTGGTGACCACTTCGTCTTTGGTATCTTCGCGGCCTGGTGTTTTGAGGTTAAACATACGAATAACCGCAGTGAACAGCACGAAGTAGATGACGAAGAAGACCAGACCCATTACCACCAGCATCCAGACGTTTTTGCTTGCCGCTGGCAGGTTGTACATCAACACGTAGTCGATCGCGCCTGCAGAGAAGGAGAAGCCAGCATGGATGCCCAGCAGGGTCGCCACAAACAGGCTGATACCGGTCAGGACCGCATGCATGAGGTACAGCACCGGCGCCAGGAACATGAACAGGAATTCCAGCGGCTCGGTTACACCGGTCAGGAACGCGGTAATCGCAACGGACAGCAGCATGCCGCCAACCATTGGGCGACGCGCTTTTGGCGCAGCCAGGTACATTGCCAGTGCAGCGCCCGGCAGACCAAACATCATGATTGGGAAGAAGCCAGACATGAACATACCCGCGGTGCCGTCACCCGCATAGAAGCGGTTGATGTCGCCATGGAATACGGTGCCCGCAGCATTGGTGAACTCACCAATCTGGAACCAGGCGATGGTGTTCAGCACCTGATGCAGACCGGTTGGGATCAGCAGACGGTTGATAAAGCCAAAGATACCTGAGCCCACTGCACCCGCAGAAACAATCCACTCGCCGCCCGCATGGATAGCATGCTGCACCGGCGGCCAGACGTAGCCAAAGATAGCTGCCAGGATCAGGCAGAAAAAGCCCGTCGCAATTGGCACAAAACGTTTACCGCCGAAGAAGCTCAGGAAGTCAGGCAGTTTGATACCCGCCCAGCGGTTGTACACGGCACCACCGACCAGACCGGTAATGATACCCGCCAGTACACCCATGTTGATTTCCGGGTTGATGGTTACCATCGCTTTCGTGAGGATGAAGTAACCTACCGCCCCTGCCAGTGCCGCAGCACCGGCGCTGTCTTTTGACCAGCTTGACGCCACGCCGATGGCGAAGATCAGCGCAAGGTTGTCAAAAATGGCGCCGCCAGCCTGGGCAATAAACGGCACGTTAAGAAGATCGGGTTGCCCGAATCGCAGCAGCAACGCTGCAACCGGTAGCACGGCGATAGGGAGCTGCAAAGCCCTACCGAGGCGCTGGAAAAAACCTAAAATATTCATCCTATTCCCCCTACGAGACCCATTATTAAGACTCGCGCATAAACTATGTTTTTATTGTGTCACGAACGATAGATACAGTTGATGATTCACTGGCAGTCTGAGTGTGTGAAAAATTAATTCGTATCGCAAATTAAACACCTATTTTTTGTGATTATTGTCACCAAATATCGTATTCCCTCCTCCCTTTCACTGGCTAACAGCCAAAACTTATTTTATCATTCAAAAAATCAAGACGGATTGATCCGACCTGAAAGGTTCCAGGTTACGCTTAAGCATCAGGTTCCGATACCCATCCGCCCACTCTTCTACTTAAACTTTGAGGTGAACAATGAGACTGATTCCCCTGGCAACTGCTGAACAAGTCGGTAAATGGGCCGCTCGCCATATCGTTAACCGTATTAATGCCTTCAAGCCTACTGCCGATCGTCCCTTCGTTCTTGGCCTTCCAACGGGTGGTACCCCACTGACCGCGTACAAAGCGCTGGTTGAAATGCATAAAGCGGGCCAGGTTAGCTTTAAACACGTTGTGACCTTCAACATGGACGAATATGTCGGCCTGCCAAAGGAGCATCCTGAAAGCTACCATAGCTTCATGCACCGCAATTTCTTTGATCACGTTGATATCCCAGCTGAAAATATTAACCTGCTGAATGGAAATGCGCCTGATATTGACGCAGAATGCCGTCAGTACGAAGAAAAAATCCGTTCTTACGGTAAAATCCACCTGTTCATGGGTGGCGTGGGCAACGATGGTCATATCGCGTTCAACGAACCAGCTTCTTCTCTGGCTTCCCGTACCCGTATTAAAACGCTGACCCATGACACCCGCGTGGCAAACTCCCGCTTCTTTGACGGTGACGTGAACCAGGTTCCAAAATACGCCCTGACCGTTGGCGTAGGCACCCTGCTGGATGCCGAAGAGGTGATGATTCTGGTACTGGGCGGCGTGAAAGCGCAGGCGCTCCAGGCAGCCGTTGAAGGCAACGTTAACCACATGTGGACCATCAGCTGCCTGCAGCTGCATCCAAAATCAGTCATCGTCTGCGACGAACCGTCCACGATGGAGCTGAAGGTGAAAACGCTGAAATACTTCAACGAGTTAGAAGCTGAGAACATCAAAGGTCTGTAATTGAATAACCGCCTCTTCTGTCAGAGGCGGTCGCTTTTTTTAACCGGGGGTCGATATGTACGCTTTAACCCACGGTCGGATTTATACCGGCCATGAAATTCTGGATGACCATGCGATTGTTATCGCCAATGGCCTGATTGAACGTGTTTGCCCGCTGGCGGAACTGCCGCCGGAGATAGAACAGCGCTCACTCAATGGAGCAGTAATCTCCCCCGGTTTCATCGACGTACAGCTTAACGGCTGCGGCGGTGTGCAGTTCAATGACACCGCCGAGGCGGTGACGGTTGAAACGCTGGAAATCATGCAGAAAGCTAACGAGAAATCAGGCTGCACCAGCTATCTGCCGACGCTCATCACCAGCAGTGATGACCTGATGAAACAGGGTATCCGCGTGATGCGCGAATACCTCGCCAAACACCCGAACCAGGCGCTGGGTCTGCATCTGGAAGGGCCATGGCTGAACATAGTGAAAAAAGGCACGCATAACCCGGATTACGTGCGCAAGCCGGATGCTGAACTGGTCGACTACATGTGTGCCAATGCTGATGTGATCGCTAAAGTGACGCTGGCGCCTGAAATGACCGGTACTGAGGTCATCAGCAAACTGGCTGCCGCCGGGATTGTGGTTTCAGCAGGCCACTCAAACGCCACGCTGAAAGAAGCCAAAGCGGGCTTCCGTGCCGGCATTACCTTTGCGACCCACCTTTACAACGCCATGCCGTATATTACCGGCCGTGAACCGGGTCTGGTCGGGGCGATTCTCGACGAACCAGACGTCTACTGCGGCATTATCGCAGATGGCATGCACGTTGATTACACCAACATTCGCAACGCCAAACGGCTGAAAGGTGACAAGCTCTGCCTGGTCACCGATGCCACCGCGCCAGCAGGTGCAAATATTGAGCAGTTCATTTTTGCTGGTAAAACAATATACTACCGCAATGGACTGTGTGTGGATGAAAACGGTACGCTGAGTGGCTCCTCTTTGACCATGATTGAAGGGGTGCGTAATCTGGTGGAGCATTGTGGGATTGCGCTTGATGAAGTCCTGCGTATGGCCACCCTTTATCCGGCTCGCGCCATCGGCGTGGATAAACAGCTCGGCGGAATTGCACCAGGTATGGTTGCAAACCTGACGGCATTCACACACGATTATAAAATTATTAAGACCATCGTTAATGGTAACGAGGTCGTCACTGAGTAAGTAAAAGTATGACACCAGGCGGACAAGCTCAAATCGGTAATGTCGATCTCGTTAAACAACTTAACAGTGCGGCGGTTTATCGCCTGATTGACCAACATGGTCCAATCTCGCGGATCCAGATAGCCGAACAAAGCCAGCTTGCTCCCGCCAGCGTGACAAAAATTACCCGCCAGCTCATTGAGCGCGGTTTGATCAAAGAAGTCGATCAGCAGGCCTCCACCGGGGGCCGCCGCGCCATCTCTATCATTACCGAAACCCGTAACTTTCAGGCCATTGGCGTCCGGCTTGGTCGTCATGACACCACGCTCACGCTGTACGATCTGAGCAGCAAAGCCATTGCGGAAGAGCACTACCCGCTGCCCGAGCGCACTCAGGAGACGCTGGAACACGCGCTGCTGAATACTATCGCGCACTTTATTGAAAGCTGTCAGCGCAAGATCCGCGAACTGATCGCCATCTCCGTCATTCTGCCGGGCCTGGTCGACCCGGAAAGCGGTGTGATCCGATACATGCCGCATATTCAGGTTGAGAACTGGGCGCTGGTCGACGCGCTGGAAAAACGCTTTAAGGTGACCTGCTTTGTCGGCCATGATATTCGATCTTTAGCGCTGGCTGAGCACTACTTTGGTGCGAGTCAGGACTGTGAAGACTCTATTCTGGTGCGCGTACACCGCGGTACGGGCGCAGGCATTATCTCCAATGGCCGTATTTTTATTGGTCGTAACGGTAACGTTGGCGAGATCGGCCACATCCAGGTTGAACCGCTCGGCGAACGCTGCCACTGCGGCAACTTCGGCTGCCTTGAAACCATCGCCGCCAACACGGCCATCGAGCAGCGCGTTCGCCACCTGCTTGAGCAGGGTTATCAAAGCCGCGTCACGCTGGACGATTGCAAGATAGGCACCATCTGCAAAGCCGCCAATAAAGGCGACGCGCTGGCCTGTGAGGTGATCGAGCAGGTAGGTCGCCATCTGGGGAAAACCATCGCCATCGCCATTAACCTGTTTAACCCGCAGAAAGTGGTGATCGCCGGAGAGATTGTTGAAGCGGAAAAGGTGCTGCTGCCCGCCATCGAAGGCTGTATCAACACCCAGGCGCTGAAAGCATTCCGACAGAACCTCCCGGTGGTTCGTTCGAAGCTTGACCATCGCTCGGCGATTGGCGCGTTTGCGCTGGTCAAGCGCGCCATGCTCAACGGGATCCTGCTCCAGCATTTGCTGGAATCCTGATCGGACCTTATAGTAACGCCTTCTTTTTTTGATGTCGGAATGTCCATGACCATTAAGAATGTAATTTGTGATATCGACGGCGTGCTGATGCACGACAACGTTGCCGTGCCGGGTGCTGCGGAGTTTCTTCACCGCATCATCGACAAAGGAATGCCACTGGTTCTACTCACGAACTACCCTTCCCAAACCGGTCAGGATCTGGCGAACCGCTTTGCCACCGCAGGCGTCGACGTGCCGGACAGCGTGTTTTATACCTCCGCAATGGCAACGGCGGATTTCCTGAAGCGTCAGGAAGGAAAAAAAGCCTACGTGGTCGGTGAAGGCGCGCTGATCCACGAGCTGTATAAAGCAGGCTTTACCATTACCGATGTGAACCCGGACTTTGTGATCGTGGGTGAAACGCGCTCCTTTAACTGGGAGATGATGCATAAAGCAGCCTACTTTGTCGCCAACGGTGCACGCTTTATCGCCACCAACCCGGATACGCACGGCCGTGGTTTCTATCCGGCCTGCGGCGCGCTGTGCGCCGGTATTGAAAAAATCTCGGGCCGTAAGCCTTTTGTTGTCGGCAAACCGAGCCCGTGGATCATCCGCGCCGCGCTGAATACGATGCAGGCACACTCAGAAGAAACCGTCATTGTTGGCGACAACCTGCGCACCGATATTCTGGCTGGCTTCCAGGCAGGGCTTGAAACCATCCTGGTACTTTCTGGCGTCTCGCAGCTTGATGACATCGATACGATGCCCTTCCGACCTAGCTGGATTTACCCCTCTGTCGACGAAATCGACGTTATTTGATTCTGAACCACGTCCCAGGGCGTGGTTTTTCATTTTCAGCTTATATAAACAAAACACCATCTAACAAAAAACCATTTTCATTGCATAATCATCAATAAAAGGATGCGTGACGTACTCTTTTTTCACTATTCCGCAATCACTATTGCACTATTTCCGTTTTGGCCCGTAAAACCCTTGCGCCCCTCCCCCCTTTTGCGGCATTTTCATAAGCAAGCAACATCACAATGCAACAGGGTTAACGGAGAAGGTTATGTGTTCAATTTTTGGCGTACTGGATATTAAAACTGACGCGGGCGAACTGCGTAAAAAAGCACTCGAATTGTCCCGCCTGATGCGCCATCGCGGCCCGGACTGGTCAGGCGTTTACGCCAGCGACAAAGCGATTCTGGCTCACGAACGCCTGTCGATTGTTGACGTCAACGCCGGTGCACAGCCGCTGTATAACGAGAAAAAAACGCACGCGCTGGCTGTCAACGGTGAAATTTATAACCATCAGGCGCTGCGCGCCGAGTACGGCGACCGCTACGCCTTCCAGACCGGCTCTGACTGTGAAGTGATCCTGGCGCTGTATCAGGAGAAAGGCCCGGAGTTCCTCGACGAGCTGCAAGGCATGTTTGCCTTCGCGCTGTACGACAGCGAAAAAGACGCTTACCTGATTGGCCGTGACCATATCGGTATTATCCCGCTGTACATGGGGCACGATGAACACGGCAACTTCTATGTCGCGTCCGAAATGAAAGCCCTGGTGCCGGTCTGCCGCACCATCAAAGAGTTCCCGGCGGGCAGCTATCTGTGGAGTAAAGACGGTGAAATCCGTTCGTACTACCAGCGCGACTGGTTTGACTATGACGCGGTGAAAGACAACGTGACGGATAAAGCCGAGCTGCGTCAGGCGCTGGAAGATTCCGTGAAAAGCCACCTGATGTCAGACGTGCCTTACGGCGTACTGCTCTCCGGCGGTCTGGACTCCTCCGTGATCTCCGCGATCACCAAGAAATTCGCGGCTCGTCGCGTGGAAGATCAGGAGCGCTCCGAGGCCTGGTGGCCGCAGCTGCACTCCTTTGCCGTGGGCCTGGAAGGGGCACCGGATCTGAAAGCCGCGCAGGAAGTGGCAAACCACCTCGGCACCGTGCACCATGAAATTCACTTCACCGTGCAGGAAGGCCTGGATGCGATCCGCGATGTGATCTATCACATTGAAACCTATGACGTGACCACCATTCGCGCCTCCACGCCGATGTACCTGATGTCGCGTAAGATCAAGGCGATGGGCATCAAGATGGTGCTCTCCGGCGAAGGTTCTGACGAAGTGTTTGGCGGCTACCTGTACTTCCACAAAGCGCCAAACGCCAAAGAGCTGCATGAAGAGACCGTGCGTAAGCTGCAGGCGCTGCATATGTTCGACTGTGCGCGTGCCAACAAAGCGATGTCAGCCTGGGGCGTGGAAGCGCGCGTGCCGTTCCTGGATAAGAAATTCCTCGACGTGGCGATGCGCATCAACCCGCAGGATAAAATGTGCGGCAACGGCAAAATGGAAAAACATATCCTGCGTGAATGTTTTGAATCTTACCTGCCGGCGAGCGTGGCATGGCGTCAGAAAGAGCAGTTCTCTGATGGCGTTGGCTACAGCTGGATCGACACCCTGAAAGAGGTGGCGGCGAAGCAGATTTCTGACCAGCAGCTGGAAACCGCAAGCTTCCGCTTCCCGTACAACACGCCGGGCTCGAAAGAAGCGTACCTCTATCGTGAGATCTTTGAAGAGCTGTTCCCGGTGCCGAGCGCTGCCGAGTGTGTTCCTGGCGGTCCGTCAGTGGCCTGTTCATCCGCGAAAGCCATTGAATGGGATGAATCTTTCAAGGCGATGAACGATCCATCGGGGCGTGCGGTAGGCGTTCACCAGTCCGCCTACAAATAATCACAACCATTTCAAACAGGCCCCTCAGGGGCCTGTTTTTTTTGCCTCACATTTCACCACCAAAAACCGATTAATAACCAATAATTGCCGAATATTCGGCCACGCTGTTCGCAACCTAACCAAACAGTCACATTCCGGCTATTTTCGTTGAAAAAGGTGTTGACGCTGCAAGGGTCTATACGCATAATGCGCCCCGCAACGCCGATAAGGTAACGCGAAAAAAAGATGGCTACGTAGCTCAGTTGGTTAGAGCACATCACTCATAATGATGGGGTCACAGGTTCGAATCCCGTCGTAGCCACCATCTTTTTGCGGGAGTGGCGAAATTGGTAGACGCACCAGATTTAGGTTCTGGCGCCGCAAGGTGTGCGAGTTCAAGTCTCGCCTCCCGCACCATTCCCGGGTAAGCGTTGCACGGATGGGGTATCGCCAAGCGGTAAGGCACCGGTTTTTGATACCGGCATTCCCTGGTTCGAATCCAGGTACCCCAGCCATATTTCTTCGATTTTGCGGTTCTCCGCGGTATTGGGGTATCGCCAAGCGGTAAGGCACCGGTTTTTGATACCGGCATTCCCTGGTTCGAATCCAGGTACCCCAGCCATCGAAGACTGCAGTACTGGCTACGTAGCTCAGTTGGTTAGAGCACATCACTCATAATGATGGGGTCACAGGTTCGAATCCCGTCGTAGCCACCAAATTAAGATTATCGATTTGTTTCGGTAATAAAAAATTGTTGGGGTATCGCCAAGCGGTAAGGCACCGGATTCTGATTCCGGCATTCCGAGGTTCGAATCCTCGTACCCCAGCCAATTTAAAAGTCGTTAAGCAGTCTGTTTAACGCAATTGGGGTKTCGCCAAGCGGTAAGGCTCTGGTTTCTGATACCAGCATTCCGGGGTTCGAATCCCTGCACCCCAGCCACTTAAAACAAACAAGCCCGCTCTGCGGGCTTTTTTGTTTTTGTTGCTCAGAATAGTGCGGCCTGATGCCCTCACCCTACCCCTCTCCCACGGGGAGAGGGAATTAAGATTAGAGTCCGAGGGCGTATTTCAAGGCCTGACGCTTCAGCCCACCGGCACGCTCTGCCGCCATTAAGCCAATGTTACGCAGAATGCGCACCGGGGCCAGGTCATTGCTGAAACCGGCATAGAACAGATCCATCCCTGACTGCATAATGAAGTTATCCGCCATACGGCGCGTCTGGTAGCGCTTCAGTACCTGATGGCTGGCCCAGGCTTCCGCGTGAGCGCGTGCGTTGCCCAGCACGTCCAGTAACGCATCGACGTCACGGTATCCAAGATTGACTCCCTGCCCCGCCAGCGGGTGGATGGTGTGTGCCGCATCACCCACCAGCGCCAGCCCTTCTCGGGCATACTGTAAAGCATGACGGCGCGTGAGCGGGAATGCACCTGCGGTGACTGGCGTCACGTTGCCAAGGCGGCTCGGGAAGTGAAGCAGGATCTCGCGCTGCAGCTGCTCCATCGACAGCCCCTGCAGCTGGCGAATGCGCGCCGGTTTGTCGTACCACACCAGCGAAGCCCAGTTATCAAACAGCGGCAAGAATGCATGCGGGCCGTTCGGCGTAAAGTGCTGCCAGGTGCTTTCACCCGGCGCATTCTCACACTGAACGGTGATTAACATGCAGGATTGCTGATATTGCCAGGCATGAACCCCAATACCCGCCATCTCCCTGACCTGCGAGTTAGCGCCATCGGCCCCGACGACCAGCTTCACGGCCAGTTCATCGCCGCTGTCGAGCGTCAGCAAATAGCCGCTTTCATGAGGATGCAGTGCCTTAAGTGACGCAGGCATACGCAGCGTCACCTTCGGATGTGCCTCCAGCGCCTGCCAGAGCGCCAGCTGGAGCACGTTGTTTTCCACCATATAGCCCAGGCGCGGCAGCTTCAGCTCGGCGGCGTCAAACGACACGTGGGCATTTTCCCACTCCCAGGTTTCAAGGCGGCTGTAAGGGTGTGCGCGCATCGCCTGCACCGCCTCCCAGACGCCCAGGCCGCGCAGCAGATCGACGGACGCCGCGCTGATGGCGGAAATGCGCACGTCCGGTTTGCTGGCGGGATCGAATGCCGGGGGAGCCGCCTGTTCAATAATGGTTACATCAAATCCCTGCTGCGCCAGCCCCAGCGCCAGCGCGCCGCCGACCATACCGCCGCCGACAACGGCAACTTCGGTGTGTTGGAGTGTCATGGTCAATTTTCCTTATTGGAGAATCCCTTAAGTTTACCGGATTTTTGCGGTCCTGAGACACACAACCTTCATACTGGTCACAACCCCACCAAAGCATTACAATACGCGGCTTGCAATCCTGAGCTGAGCAAGTCGATGACTAAAAAACTCCATATAAAAACCTGGGGCTGTCAGATGAACGAATACGATTCATCCAAGATGGCCGATCTGCTGGATACCACCCACGGATACCAGCTGACTGAAAATGCGAAAGAAGCCGATGTGCTGCTGCTGAACACATGTTCAATTCGTGAAAAAGCACAGGAAAAAGTCTTTCATGTGTTAGGCCGCTGGAAGCTTCTCAAACGGAAAAATCCGGACCTGATCATTGGCGTCGGTGGCTGCGTCGCCTCGCAGGAAGGTAAGCTGATCCGTCAGAGAGCCCCGTATGTGGATATCGTCTTTGGTCCTCAGACCCTGCACCGCCTGCCGGAGATGATCAATCAGGTTCGCGGTAACCGTAGCCCGGTCGTTGACGTCAGCTTCCCGGAGATCGAGAAATTTGACCGTCTGCCAGAGCCGCGCGCCGATGGCCCGACCGCCTTCGTCTCGATCATGGAAGGCTGCAACAAATACTGTACCTACTGCGTGGTGCCTTACACCCGCGGTGAAGAGGTCAGCCGCCCGGCGGACGACATTCTGTTTGAAATTGCCCAGCTTGCCGCGCAGGGCGTCCGCGAAGTGAACCTGCTGGGCCAGAACGTTAACGCCTGGCGCGGCGAGAACTACGACGGCACCACCGGCAGCTTTGCCGAACTGCTGCGCCTGGTAGCCGCGATTGACGGCATTGACCGTATTCGTTTTACCACCAGCCATCCGATGGAGTTTACCGACGACATTATTGACGTCTATCGCGATACGCCAGAGCTGGTGAGCTTCCTGCACCTGCCGATTCAGTGCGGATCTGACCGCGTGCTGAACCTGATGGGCCGCCCGCATACGGTGCTGGAGTACAAATCCACCATCCGCAAGCTGCGCGAAGCGCGCCCGGATATCCAGATTAGCTCTGACTTTATCGTCGGCTTCCCAGGCGAAACCGCTGATGACTTCGAGCGCACCATGAAGCTCATCGGTGAAGTGAACTTTGACGTCAGCTACAGCTTCATCTTCTCAGCGCGTCCTGGCACGCCTGCGGCCGACATGGTTGATGACGTGCCGGAAGAAGAGAAAAAGCAGCGTCTGTATATTCTTCAGGAACGCATCAACCAGCAGGCCAACGCCTGGAGCCGCCGCATGCTCGGAACCGTCCAGCGCATTCTGGTGGAAGGCACCTCCCGCAAGAGCATCATGGAGCTGTCCGGTCGTACCGAGAACAACCGCGTGGTGAACTTCGAAGGCACCCCGGACATGATCGGTAAATTTGTGGACGTCGAAATTGTCGAAGTGCTGACCAACTCGCTGCGCGCGAAGGTGGTACGCACCGAGGACGAAATGGGCCTGCGTATTGCCGAGTCACCGGAATCCGTTATTTCTCGTACTCGCAAAGAAAACGATTCTGGCGTTGGGATTTACCAGCCTTGATCCTTCAGGCCTGTCTCTTCGGCAGGCCTTGTATTTCCTCTCATCACCCCCAATATCTACCGCAACGCTTGCGCCTTTATTCTGTGGCGTGAATAATTTCGGTAATGACCGTTCTATTGCGCCGTGTGGCAGCGGGTCAGTTAACCATTTAAAGAGGAACAGTTTGAACATAGATACGCGTGAAATTAGCCTTGAGCCCGCAGACAACGCTCGCCTGCTGAGCCTGTGCGGGCCGTTTGATGACAACATCAAACAACTGGAGCGACGTCTGGGTATCGAAATCAATCGTCGCGATAACCATTTCAAACTCACCGGACGCCCTATCTGCGTCAACGCGGCAGCAGATATTCTGCGCAGCCTGTATGTCGATACCGCCCCGATGCGCGGCGAAATTCAGGATATCGAGCCGGAACAGATCCACCTCGCCATTAAAGAGGCGCGCGTGCTTGAGCAGAGCGCGGAAAGCGTGCCGGACTACGGCAAGGCGATCAATATCAAGACCAAGCGTGGCGTCATCAAGCCGCGTACGCCGAACCAGGCGCAGTACATCGCCAATATTCTTGACCATGACATCACCTTCGGCGTGGGTCCCGCGGGTACAGGTAAAACCTATCTGGCGGTTGCCGCTGCGGTGGATGCGCTGGAGCGTCAGGAGATCCGTCGTATCCTGCTGACCCGCCCCGCCGTTGAAGCGGGTGAAAAACTCGGCTTCCTGCCCGGCGATCTGAGCCAGAAGGTCGACCCTTACCTGCGCCCGCTGTACGACGCGCTGTTCGAGATGCTCGGCTTCGAGAAAGTGGAGAAGCTGATCGAACGTAACGTGATCGAAGTGGCCCCGCTCGCCTACATGCGCGGCCGCACGCTCAACGATGCGTTCATCATTCTCGATGAAAGCCAGAACACCACCATCGAACAGATGAAAATGTTCCTGACGCGTATCGGCTTCAACTCGAAAGCGGTGATCACCGGTGACGTCACCCAGATCGACCTGCCGCGCAGCACTAAATCAGGCCTGCGCCACGCCATTGAGGTGCTGTCAGAGGTAGACGAAATTAGCTTTAACTTCTTCCACAGTGAAGACGTCGTTCGCCACCCGGTGGTCGCGCGCATCGTTAACGCCTATGAAGCCTGGGAAGAGGCGGATCAAAAACGCAGGGCCGAACAGGCCGCGGAACGTAAGCGCGAAGCGCAGGAGCAAGAACAGAAATGAGTCAGGTGATCCTCGATTTACAGCTGGCGTGTGAAGACAATTCCGGCATGCCAGAAGAGGCACAGTTTCAGAAATGGCTGGATGCGGTAATCCCCCAGTTTCAGGAAGAATCAGAAGTCACGATTCGCCTGGTGGATGAAGCGGAAAGCCATGAGCTTAACCTGACCTACCGCGGGAAAGATAAGCCAACCAACGTGCTCTCTTTCCCGTTCGAAGCGCCGCCGGGTATTGAGATGCCGCTGCTGGGCGATCTGATCATCTGCCGTCAGGTGGTTGAGCAGGAAGCCAAAGAGCAGCAGAAACCGCTGGAAGCGCACTGGGCGCATATGGTGGTACATGGCAGCCTGCACCTGCTGGGCTACGACCACATTGAAGATGACGAAGCGGAAGAGATGGAGTCCCTTGAGACAGAGATAATGCTTGCTCTGGGCTATGAGGATCCGTACATTGCCGAGAAAGAATAGTCAGTTACTGACTACCATGCCGCCGCGCAGGGACATAGCGCGGCGGTTAACATTGAACTAACAAGAGAACCCTTAACAAACGCCATGAGCGACGACAATTCACACAGTAGCGACACGACAACCAGTAAAAAGGGATTTTTCTCCCTCATTCTGAACCAGCTTTTCCACGGCGAGCCGAAAAACCGTGATGAACTGCTGGAGCTGATTCGTGATTCCGGGCAGAACGACCTTATCGACGAAGATACGCGCGAAATGCTCGAAGGGGTCATGGACATTGCCGACCAGCGCGTCCGCGACATCATGATCCCTCGCTCGCAGATGATCACCCTGAAACGTAACCAGACGCTGGACGAGTGCCTCGATGTGATCATCGAATCCGCCCACTCGCGTTTCCCGGTCATCAGCGAAGATAAAGATCACATCGAAGGGATTTTGATGGCCAAAGATCTGCTGCCGTTTATGCGCAGCGATGCCGAAGCCTTCAGCATGGAAAAAGTGTTACGCCAGGCCGTGGTCGTGCCGGAAAGTAAACGTGTGGATCGAATGCTGAAAGAGTTTCGCTCTCAGCGTTACCACATGGCGATTGTTATTGATGAATTCGGCGGTGTCTCAGGTCTTGTCACGATCGAAGATATTCTTGAGCTGATCGTGGGCGAAATCGAAGACGAGTACGACGAAGAAGAAG
This sequence comes from Enterobacter sp. IF2SW-B1, assembly GCF_001743375.1. Taxonomy (NCBI): domain Bacteria; kingdom Pseudomonadati; phylum Pseudomonadota; class Gammaproteobacteria; order Enterobacterales; family Enterobacteriaceae; genus Enterobacter; species Enterobacter sp. IF2SW-B1. The sequence goes on from NZ_MJAA01000010.1 coordinate 69,466, forward strand.
ATATCGACTTCCGTCAGCTTAGTCGCCACACCTGGACCGTGCGCGCGCTGGCCTCGATTGAAGATTTCAACGACGCCTTCGGTACTCACTTTAGCGATGAAGAGGTCGATACCATTGGCGGGCTGGTGATGCAGGCCTTTGGCCATCTTCCGGCGCGCGGTGAAACCGTTGACATCGACGGTTACCAGTTCAAAGTGGCAATGGCCGACAGCCGACGTATTATACAGGTTCACGTCAGAACGCCGGACGATTCACCGGTGCCAAAACTGGAAGATTAATGTAAATGGCATTTGCCCCATTGCTTGAACGCCAGCGCGTCCGTTTGCTGCTGGCGCTGATACTCGGAGCCAGCGGTACGCTGGCTTTTTCTCCTTACGATATCTGGCCCGCGGCCATTCTCTCCCTGATGGGGCTTCAGGGGTTAACCCTGAATCGTCGTCCGGTACAGGCCGCTGCGATCGGCTACTTCTGGGGGCTGGGGCTATTTGGCTCCGGCATTAACTGGGTCTACGTCAGCATCGCACAATTTGGCGGGATGCCGGGGCCGGTTAACGTCTTCCTGGTCGTTCTGCTCGCCGCCTATCTCTCGCTCTATACCGGTCTGTTCGCCGGGATTCTCTCTCGCCTGTGGCCTAAAACCACCTGGCTGCGTGTCGCCATTGCCGCGCCGGTGGTCTGGCAGATTACCGAGTTCCTCCGCGGCTGGGTGCTGACCGGCTTCCCGTGGCTGCAGTTCGGCTACAGCCAGATTGACGGCCCGCTGAAAGGTCTGGCACCGGTAATGGGCGTTGAAGCCATTAACTTTCTGCTGATGGTGGTAAGCGGCCTGCTGGTACTGGCGCTGGTCACGCGCGGCTGGAAGCCGCTGGCTGTGGCGCTGGTGCTGTTCGCTCTGCCCTTCCCGCTGCGCTATATCCAGTGGTTCACGCCCGAGCCCGAGCGCGCCATGCAGGTTTCCATGGTGCAGGGGAATATCCCGCAGTCCATGAAGTGGGACGAAAAAGAGTTGCTGAACACGCTAAAGATCTACGCCAACGCCACCGAAGAGGTGATGGGCAAATCGCAGCTGATTATCTGGCCAGAATCCGCTATTCCCGATCTGGAAATTAACCAGCAGCCGTTCCTCAACATGATGAACGATCTGCTGGTGGCGCGCGGCAGCACCCTGATTACCGGCATTGTTGATGCGCGCCTGAATCAGCAGAACCGCTACGACACCTACAACACCATTATTACGCTCGGCAAAGACAGCGAATACAGCTACCACTCCACCGACCGGTACAACAAGAACCACCTCGTGCCGTTCGGTGAATTTGTGCCGCTGGAGTCTATTTTGCGTCCGCTGGCACCGTTCTTTGACCTGCCGATGTCCTCCTTCAGCCGCGGTCCGTACGTTCAGCCTCAGCTTCACGCGCACGGTCTGGCCCTGACGGCCGCCATCTGCTACGAAATCATCCTCGGCGAGCAGGTGCGCGATAACTTCCGCCCGGACACCGACTATCTGCTGACCATCTCCAACGATGCGTGGTTCGGTAAATCAATCGGCCCGTGGCAGCACTTCCAGATGGCGCGCATGCGTTCTCTGGAGCTGGCGCGTCCGCTGCTGCGTAGCACCAATAACGGCATCACCGCCGTGATTGGCCCAAAGGGCGAAATCCAGGCCATGATCCCGCAGTTCACCCGTGAAGTGCTGACAACCCAAGTCACGCCTACCACGGGCCTGACGCCGTACGCCCGCACCGGCAACTGGCCACTGTGGATCCTGACCGCGCTGTTCGGCTTTGGCGCCGTGCTGATGAGCCTGCGTCAGCGTCATAAATAATCTTGCCTTCTGATGCCGGGTGGCGACTGCGCCTTACCCGGCAATTTCCTCCCAATCTTCAATTCTGGCACGCCTGTTGCTTTATTTATTCACGTAAACGCTGTCTGGCTTAACGTGCAACCATGTCGCACCAGTGTAAATCGTCGCTAGCACCGAAACGGTGCAACGGGAGATTATTGCCTCTGAATGGTGCGGCGCGCTTCGCAAAAATAAACAATAACGCAGCAAAATCTTTACATTAAGCCAGACTAAATGTTAACAAGCTTGCATAACACTGCACTCGCATTGCGAGAGATATAACAACATCACAATGGGTATCTATGCGTCACTGGCGCTGATAAGAAAGGAGTTGGGTATGCAATTACGTAAACTGGCCACAGCAATGCTGGTTATGGGAATGTCCGCAGGCGTGGTTCACGCTGAAGACGCTCCGGCAGCAGGCAGCACTCTCGACAAGATTGCCAAAAACGGCGTCATCGTGGTCGGCCACCGTGAATCTTCCGTCCCGTTCTCTTACTACGACAACACGCAAAAAGTCGTGGGCTATTCACAGGATTACTCCAACGCTATCGTTGAAGCTGTGAAGAAAAAGCTGAACAAACCTGACCTGCAGGTGAAGCTGATCCCAATCACTTCACAGAACCGTATTCCGCTGCTGCAAAACGGCACCTTTGACTTCGAGTGTGGTTCCACCACCAACAACCTCGAGCGTCAAAAACAGGCGGCCTTCTCTGACACCATCTTTGTCGTGGGCACCCGTCTGCTGACCAAGAAGGGCGGCGCGATCAAAGATTTTGCTGACCTGAAAGGCAAGGCGGTCGTTGTGACCTCCGGCACCACTTCTGAAGTCCTGCTGCACAAGCTGAACGACGAGAAGAAAATGGATATGCGCATCATCAGCGCGAAAGACCATGGCGACTCCTTCCGTACGCTGGAAAGTGGTCGTGCCGTCGCGTTTATGATGGATGACGCCCTGCTGGCGGGCGAACGTGCGAAGGCGAAGAAACCAGACAACTGGGATATCGTCGGTACCGCGCAGTCCAAAGAAGCCTACGGCTGTATGCTGCGTAAAGACGATCCGCAGTTCAAAAAGCTGATCGATGACACTATCGCCCAGGTGCAGACCTCCGGCGAAGCGGAAAAATGGTTCGACAAGTGGTTTAAGAACCCGATTCCACCAAAAAATCTCAATATGAACTTTGAACTGTCTGACGACATGAAAGCGCTGTTCAAATCTCCAAATGACAAGGCTCTTAACTAATTAGAACAACAGGGGCGGGACCTCCTGCCCTCTCGATTGTCGGGAAGCATGGACAGACATATACGCTGAGTGGTCGTTCCCCACTCAGCGCGAAAAAAGAGCTTCTCACCAATCTTCGAGGGTAGCGCTGCTACCCTCTTTTTTCTGGAGTTTATTATGTCAATAGACTGGAACTGGGGCATCTTCCTGCAACAAGCCCCGTTCGGCAACACCACCTATCTTGGCTGGCTGTGGAGCGGCTTTCAGGTTACCGTGGCATTATCGATAACGGCGTGGATCATCGCGTTTCTTGTCGGTTCGCTGTTCGGTATTCTGCGCACCGTCCCTAACCGTTTTCTTTCAACAATTGGCACACTGTATGTGGAACTGTTCCGTAACGTTCCGCTCATCGTGCAGTTCTTTACCTGGTATCTGGTCATCCCGGAACTGCTGCCGGAAAATATTGGCATGTGGTTCAAGTCGGAGCTGGATCCGAACGTGCAGTTCTTTGTCTCCTCCATGATGTGTCTGGGGCTGTTTACCGCTGCGCGCGTTTGCGAGCAGGTGCGTGCCGCCATTCAGTCATTGCCACGCGGACAAAAAAATGCGGGCCTGGCGATGGGCCTGACCCTGCCACAAACCTACCGCTACGTGCTGCTGCCTAACGCCTATCGCGTTATCGTTCCACCGATGACCTCTGAGATGATGAACCTGGTGAAAAACTCGGCCATCGCCTCAACCATCGGCCTGGTGGATATGGCTGCACAGGCGGGCAAGCTGCTGGATTACTCCGCTCACGCGTGGGAATCCTTCACCGCGATCACGCTCGCGTATGTTCTGATTAACGCTTTCATCATGCTGGTGATGAACCTGGTTGAACGCAAAGTACGCCTGCCGGGCAATCTGGGAGGCAAATAATGTACGAATTTGACTGGAGTTCTATTGTTCCATCTATGCCTTACCTGCTTGATGGCCTGGTGATTACCCTAAAGATCACCGCGATCGCTATCGTCGTGGGTATCGTCTGGGGCACCCTGCTGGCCGTCATGCGCCTGTCGAGCTTTAAGCCGCTCGCCTGGTTTGCGACTGCCTACGTTAACGTCTTCCGCTCCATCCCGCTGGTGATGGTGCTGCTGTGGTTTTACCTGATTGTTCCAGGCTTCTTACAGAACGTGCTGGGACTGTCGCCGAAAACCGACATCCGCCTGATCTCTGCGATGGTGGCGTTCTCGATGTTTGAGGCCGCTTACTATTCAGAGATTATCCGTGCGGGTATCCAGAGTATCTCCCGTGGGCAGTCCAGCGCCGCGCTGGCGCTGGGAATGACGCACTGGCAGTCCATGCAGCTCATCATTCTGCCTCAGGCGTTTCGCGCCATGGTTCCGCTCCTGCTGACCCAGGGTATCGTGCTGTTCCAGGATACCTCTCTGGTTTACGTTCTGAGTCTGGCGGACTTCTTCCGTACCGCGTCGACCATAGGTGAACGTGATGGTACGCAGGTCGAGATGGTGCTCTTCGCGGGTGCGGTCTATTTTGTGATTAGTTTAAGCGCGTCGCTGTTGGTCAGCTGGCTGAAGAAAAGGACGGTATAATGATTTCCCTGAAAAATGTTTCTAAATGGTATGGGCACTTTCAGGTGCTGACCGACTGCTCCACCGAAGTCAAAAAAGGCGATGTGGTGGTGGTGTGCGGGCCGTCCGGTTCCGGTAAGTCTACGCTGATCAAAACGGTTAATGGTCTGGAGCCTGTGCAGCAGGGCGAAATTGTTGTTAACGGCACGAAAGTGAACGACAAGAAAACCAACCTGGCCCAGCTTCGCTCTCACGTCGGCATGGTGTTCCAGCATTTTGAGCTATTCCCTCATCTGTCCATTATTGAGAACCTGACGCTGGCTCAGGTCAAAGTGCTCAAGCGTGATAAAAAAGCGTCGCGCGAAAAGGGGCTCAAGCTTCTGGAGCGCGTGGGGCTTTCTGCACATGCCGATAAGTTCCCGGCACAGCTTTCCGGCGGCCAGCAGCAGCGTGTGGCGATTGCGCGCGCGCTGTGCATGGATCCGGTGGCGATGCTGTTCGATGAGCCCACGTCAGCACTCGATCCTGAAATGATCAACGAAGTGCTGGACGTGATGGTCGAGCTGGCGCACGAAGGGATGACCATGATGGTGGTGACGCACGAAATGGGCTTCGCCCGTAAAGTGGCCAACCGCGTGATCTTCATGGACGAAGGGAAAATTGTCGAAGACTCACCGAAAGAAGAGTTCTTCGCCAACCCGAAATCCGAACGCGCCAAAGATTTCCTCGCGAAAATCCTGCACTAATCTTCTCGGTGCGCAATCTGCGGATTGCGCACTGCTTCACGCTTTAGATCTCTTTTTCTATTCGGCGTCACATCGCAGCGTTAACCTTGTCACAAAATAATGCTAAGAATGGAGAACGCTATGGCACACCCTATAATTCTCGACTGCGATCCGGGTCATGATGACGCGATCGCGCTCGTCCTCGCGCTTGCCTCCCCGGAACTGGACGTGAAAGCGGTCACCTCGTCCGCCGGAAATCAGACGCCGGACAAAACCCTGCGCAACGTTTTACGAATGCTGACGCTGCTGAAACGCACCGATATTCCTGTCGCAGGCGGCGCCGTTAAGCCGCTGATGCGCGAGCTGATCATTGCCGACAACGTTCACGGTGAAAGCGGGCTGGATGGCCCGGCGCTGCCGGAGCCGGGCTTTGCACCGCAAAACTGCACCGCCGTGGAGCTGATGGCGAAGGTGCTGCGTGAAAGTGCAGAACCCGTCACCCTGGTGGCAACTGGCCCGCAGACTAACGTTGCGCTCCTGCTGAACAGCCATCCGGAACTGCGCGGTAAAATCGCTCGTATTGTGATTATGGGTGGGGCTATGGGGCTTGGGAACTGGACGCCTGCGGCCGAATTCAACATCTTTGTTGATCCGGAAGCGGCGGAGATCGTCTTCCAGTCGGGCCTGCCGATTGTGATGGCGGGGCTGGACGTGACGCATCGGGCACAGATTATGGCAGACGATATTGAGCGCTTCCGCGCCGTGGGCAACCCGGTTGCGACAACCGTAGCCGAGCTGCTCGACTTCTTTATGGAGTATCACAAAGCCGAGAAATGGGGCTTTCACGGCGCGCCGCTGCATGACCCGTGCACCATCGCCTGGCTGCTGAAGCCTGAAATGTTTACCACGGTGGACAGATGGGTTGGCGTGGAGACGCAGGGGAAATATACCCAGGGGATGACGGTGGTGGATTACTATTCGCTGACGGGGAATAAACCGAATACGACGCTGATGGTGGATATCGACCGGGAGGCGTTTGTGGATTTGCTGGCGGAAAGACTTGCTTACTATTGTGCGGCCTGATGCCCTCACCCTGGCCCTCTCCCGGTGGGAGAGGGAACTAAACTGCGCTTTTACTTATGGCTCAAACGGGCGACGCTGGAACTGATCGTGCCCGCACTTCGGGCACAGCGGCAACACATCCGGCGTATATACCGCAATATGGTGATGGCACTTCTCGCACACCAGATTCCCCAGCCCCACCACTTCACCGCTCTGGTACACGCCGTGATGATTTAAATCCTGGAACACCTCGCGCCACTCCAGCTGGGTTTTATCGGTAATATCCGCCAGCTCCTGCCACAGGCTCTCTTTGATCACCCGCATAAAGACGCTGTCGGCGATCTCATCCTGGCTCTCTTCGTAGCTGCGCGCGAACTCTTCCAGATCGCGGCGTACGGCGCGCGTCACCTCTTCCACTTCGGTTCGCGTTAACTCACCCGTTTGCGTCACCCGTTCACGCGCCTGTTCGACCAGCGCGTCAATATCGCGCTCGCCGTTACGCAGCCGTTCCGTCAGTGTCGCCACCAGTTCGCGGTAAAATTGAGCAACCTTGTTCATCATTTTGCCTCCCGGGTAAGTAACTATTTCTAATAATAGACCTTATTTCGCCGCCGCTTTGTCAGGTCAAGCACAGACCCGGTAAATTCCTGCAAAGTGCAATTGCGCGAAAGGCTGTTTTGACGCGGGCGTTTGGGCTATGCTATGCGGATCTGAATTACCACATCCATTGGCTACATTTTTGTAGCTGTATTGAACACAGGACCACTGGCTGCCATGCAAGAGCAATACCGCCCGGAAGAGATAGAATCAAAAGTCCAGCAACACTGGGACGAGAAGCGCACCTTTGAAGTAACCGAAGACGAGAGCAAAGAGAAGTATTACTGCCTGTCGATGCTTCCCTATCCTTCTGGTCGACTACACATGGGCCACGTGCGTAACTACACCATCGGTGATGTGATCGCCCGTTACCAGCGCATGCTGGGCAAAAACGTTCTGCAGCCAATCGGCTGGGATGCGTTCGGCCTGCCTGCAGAAGGCGCAGCGGTAAAAAACAATACCGCTCCGGCACCGTGGACGTACGACAACATCGCGTACATGAAAAACCAGCTCAAAATGCTGGGCTTCGGCTATGACTGGAGCCGCGAGCTGGCGACCTGTACCCCGGAATACTACCGCTGGGAGCAGAAGTTCTTCACCGAGCTGTACAAAAAAGGCCTGGTGTACAAGAAGACCTCTGCCGTTAACTGGTGCCCGAATGACCAGACCGTTCTGGCGAACGAGCAGGTTATCGACGGCTGCTGCTGGCGCTGCGACACCAAAGTTGAGCGTAAAGAGATCCCACAGTGGTTTATCAAAATCACCGCTTACGCTGACGAACTGCTGAACGATCTGGATACGCTGGATCACTGGCCTGACACCGTTAAGACCATGCAGCGCAACTGGATCGGCCGTTCTGAAGGCGTGGAAATTACCTTCAACGTTGAGAACTACGACCAGACCCTGACCGTCTACACCACCCGTCCGGACACCTTCATGGGTGCGACCTATCTGGCCGTGGCCGCAGGTCACCCGCTGGCGCAGAAAGCGGCAGAGAACAACCCGGAACTGGCGACCTTCATCGATGAATGCCGCAACACGAAAGTGGCCGAAGCCGACATGGCGACGATGGAGAAAAAAGGCGTTGCGACGGGCTTCTATGCTAAGCACCCGCTGACGGGCGAAGCGATCCCGGTCTGGGCAGCAAACTTCGTTCTGATGGAGTACGGTACAGGTGCAGTCATGGCCGTTCCGGGTCACGATCAGCGCGACTACGAGTTTGCCACCAAATACAACCTGCCGATTAAAGCCGTTATTCTGGCCGCCGATGGTTCTGAACCTGACCTGTCCGAGCAGGCGTTGACCGAAAAAGGCACCCTGTTCAACTCCGGTGAGTTCAGCGGCCTCAGCTTCGAAGAGGGCTTCAACGCCATCGCCGATAAGCTGGCCTCACTGGGCGTGGGCGAGCGTAAAGTGAACTTCCGTCTGCGCGACTGGGGCGTGTCCCGTCAGCGTTACTGGGGTGCGCCAATTCCAATGGTGACCCTGGAAGACGGCACCGTCATGCCAACGCCTGAAGATCAGCTGCCCGTGATCCTGCCGGAAGACGTGGTTATGGACGGCATCACCAGCCCGATCAAAGCCGATCCTGAGTGGGCTAAAACCACCGTCAACGGCCAGCCTGCGCTGCGTGAAACCGACACCTTCGATACCTTTATGGAGTCCTCCTGGTACTACGCGCGCTACACCTGCCCGCAGTACAAAGAAGGCATGCTGGATTCTGACGCCGCCAACTACTGGCTGCCGGTAGATATCTATATTGGTGGTATCGAACACGCCATCATGCACCTGCTCTACTTCCGCTTTTTCCATAAGCTGATGCGCGATGCCGGCATGGTGAACTCTGACGAGCCCGCTAAACAGCTGCTGTGCCAGGGTATGGTGCTGGCAGACGCCTTCTACTATGTTGGCGCGAACGGAGAGCGTAACTGGGTTTCTCCGGTTGATGCGATCGTTGAGCGCGACGAGAAAGGCCGTATCGTGAAGGCGACAGACGCTGAAGGCCATGAACTGGTTTATACCGGCATGAGCAAGATGTCCAAGTCTAAAAACAACGGCATCGACCCGCAGGTGATGGTTGAGCGTTACGGCGCGGACACCGTACGTCTGTTCATGATGTTTGCTTCTCCGGCTGATATGACCCTTGAGTGGCAGGAGTCGGGCGTAGAAGGCGCGAACCGCTTCCTGAAACGCGTCTGGAAGCTGGTGTACGAACATACCGCACAGGGTGATGCTCCGGCACTGAACGCCGCTGCGCTGAGCGAAGATCAGCAGGCGCTGCGTCGTGATGTTCATAAAACGATCGCGAAAGTGACCGATGATATTGGTCGTCGTCAGACCTTCAATACCGCAATTGCGGCTATTATGGAACTGATGAACAAGCTGGCGAAAGCCCCGCAGGACGGCGAGCAGGATCGTGCCATCATGCGTGAAGCGCTGCTGGCCGTGGTTCGCATGCTTAACCCGTTCACGCCACACGTCAGCTTCACCCTGTGGCAGGAGCTGAAAGGCGAAGGCGATATCGACAACGCGCCGTGGCCGGTGGCTGACGAAGCAGCGATGGTGGAAAACACCACGCTGGTGGTGGTCCAGGTCAACGGCAAAGTCCGTGGTAAAATTACCGTGGCGGTCGATGCAACTGAAGATCAGGTTCGCGAGCGCGCGGGCCAGGAACCTCTGGTTGCGAAATATCTTGAGGGCGTTACCTTACGTAAAGCGATCTACGTACCGGGTAAACTGCTCAATCTGGTCGTTGGCTAAGCGCGGGAGGAAACGTGCGACAACTGGCAACAATACTCTTATCTCTGGCGGTGCTTGTCACCGCTGGCTGTGGCTGGCATCTGCGCAACACCACGGCGGTGCCACCTGAAATGAAAACGATGATTTTCGACTCATCAGATCCGAATGGCCCGCTCAGCCGGGCTATCCGTAATCAGCTGCGCCTGAATGACGTTGAGCTTATCGAGAAAGGTACGCTTCGTCAGGATGTACCGTCCCTGCGTGTTGTCGGAGGGGGACTGTCTAAAGACACCGCCTCTATCTTCCAGGATGGTCGTACCGCTGAGTATCAGATGGTGTTGACGGTCAACGCGGCTGTACTAATCCCGGGTAAAGACATCTATCCGATCAGCGCAAAAGTGTATCGTTCGTTCTTTGATAACCCACAAACCGCGCTGGCGAAAGATGCCGAAGAGCAGATTATCATCAACGAAATGTACGACAAGGCGGCGGAACAGCTGATCCGCAAACTGCCGGGTATTGCAGCGTCTAACCGAGAAGGCTCTGACATTATTGAAAAACCGGATGCCAGTACGTCTCCTGTTTCTACCTCTCTGGGTAAATGATGATCAGGCTGTATCCTGAACAACTCCGCGCGCAGCTCAATGAAGGGCTGCGCGCGGCGTATCTGCTGCTCGGAAACGACCCGTTACTACTTCAGGAAAGCCTGGATGCCGTGCGGCATGCGGCCGCGACTCAGGGCTTTGATGAACACCATACCTTTCAGGTGGATAACGCCACCGACTGGAACGCCCTCTTCTCACTCTTTCAGGCGATGAGCCTTTTTGCGTCGCGCCAGACAATCCAGATCCTGCTGCCGGAGAACGGCCCTAACGCGGCCATCAATGAGCAACTCGCCACGCTGGTCAGCCTGTTACATAGCGATCTGCTGTTAATTGTGCGCGGCAGCAAGCTCACCAAAGCGCAGGAAAACGCGGCATGGTTCACCCAGCTCGCGACCCACGCGGTGCTGGTCACCTGCCAGACGCCTGAGCAGGCGCACCTGCCTAAATGGGTCGCCGCGAGAGCGAAGCAGCACAACCTTCAACTGGACGATGCGGCGAACCAACTGCTCTGCTACTGCTATGAAGGCAACCTGCTGGCCCTGGCACAGGCGCTGGACAGGCTCTCCCTGCTCTGGCCGGACGGCAAGCTGACCTTACCGCGCGTTGAGCAGGCCGTTAACGATGCCGCACACTTCACGCCGTTCCACTGGGTGGATGCTCTGTTGTCGGCGAAAAGCAAACGCGCCCTGCATATTCTCCAGCAGCTGCGCCTGGAGGGCAGTGAACCCGTCATTCTGCTGCGCACGCTGCAGCGCGAGTTGTTGCTGCTGATAACGCTCAAGCGCCAGTCGGCCCATACGCCGTTACGCTCCCTGTTTGATAAACACCGGGTGTGGCAAAACCGGCGGGCAATGACCACCGAGGCCATCAACCGCCTGAGCCATGAACAGCTGCGCCAGGCTGTGCAGCTTCTGATGCGCGCCGAGCTTACCCTAAAACAAGATTACGGCCAGTCGGTGTGGGCGGAGCTGGAAAGCCTTTCCCTGCTGCTCTGCCACAAGGCGCTGGCTGACGTATTTATTGATGGATAGTATGCACTCTTTACAGGCCCTGTATGGCGGCACCTTTGACCCGGTACACTACGGGCATCTGAAGCCGGTAGAAATTCTGGCAAATCTGATCGGCCTGCAGCGCGTTACCATCATGCCCAATAATGTTCCGCCGCACCGCCCCCAGCCTGAAGCAACCAGCGAGCAGCGCAAAGAGATGCTCGCTCTGGCTATCGCGGATAAGCCGCTCTTCAGGCTGGATGAACGGGAATTGCGTCGCGACACCCCCTCATGGACGTCGCAAACGCTTCAGGAGTGGCGGGCCGAGCAAGGGCCTGACCAGCCGCTCGCCTTTATCATCGGTCAGGACTCCCTGCTCAACTTCCCCACGTGGCACAAGTATGAAACCATTCTGGGGAACAGCCACCTGCTCGTCTGCCGCCGTCCGGGCTACCCGCTGACCATGCGCGAAGCGCAATATCAGCAGTGGCTTGAAGACCATCTCACCGATAACGTTGAAGATCTTCACAACCAGCCCGCCGGGAAGATTTATCTGGCGGAGACGCCGTGGTTCGACATCTCTGCGACCGTTATTCGCGAACGTTTACAGCAGGGTTTAGCCTGTGACGATCTGCTGCCTGCCCCGGTGCTGGCGTATATTCATACGCACGGGTTGTATCAGAAAACCGCAGATAAATAGCCGGAGGGCATAAAAAGCAGCATATTGATTATCCTGCCTTGACAGGTTAAGCCATACTGTTATCCTCCGCTGCCAGACTTTCCCGCCGATCGTTGCTTTACAGAAATTGTTTTACAAAAATGGCGATGCAATCTCAGGCGGAGGGTGGGATGATACCCGCCTTCAAAAGCCCGGACGGTGACATTTGTCCCGACAGGGGCGTCAGTTCAGGTATACTGTCTGGCCACGAATTCATAGTTGTACAATCTCATTCACCCAGGGGGAAAACTTGCAGGGTAAAGCACTCCAGGATTTTGTTATCGACAAAATTGATGACCTGAAAGGTCAGGACATCATCGCTATCGACGTTAAGGGTAAATCCAGTATTACCGACTGCATGATTATCTGCACCGGTACCTCTACGCGTCATGTTGTTTCGATTGCCGACCATGTGGTTCAGGAATCGCGCGCAGCAGGACTCTTACCGCTTGGCGTTGAAGGTGAAGCGACCGCTGACTGGGTGGTTGTTGACCTCGGCGATGTGATTGTCCACGTCATGCAGGAAGAGAGCCGTCGCCTGTATGAGCTGGAAAAACTCTGGGGTTAATGCGTGAAGTTGCAGCTGGTCGCCGTCGGCACCAAAATGCCGGACTGGGTACAAACCGGTTTTACTGAATATCTGCGTCGTTTTCCCAAAGACATGCCGTTCGAACTGGTGGAGATCCCCGCCGGGAAGCGCGGTAAGAACGCGGATATCAAACGTATTCTCGACAAAGAGGGTGAACTGATGCTTGCTGCCGCAGGCAAGAACCGCATCGTCACCCTTGATATTCCAGGTAAACCCTGGGATACGCCGCAGCTGGCGCATGAACTGGAGCGCTGGAAGCAGGATGGCCGCGACGTCAGTCTGTTGATTGGCGGACCTGAAGGGTTATCCCCCGCCTGCAAAGCGGCAGCAGAACAAAGTTGGTCTCTCTCTGCGCTGACGCTGCCCCACCCGCTCGTGCGGGTCCTGGTGGCGGAAAGCTTGTATCGCGCGTGGAGCATTACTACCAACCACCCCTATCACCGCGAGTAATGACTGACCAGGGTAGATTAAGCAGCGGATGAAACTACAGAATTCTTTTCGCGACTATACGGCTGAGTCCGCGCTGTTTGTGCGCCGGGCGCTGGTCGCCTTTACGGGGATTTTGCTGCTTACCGGCGTGCTGATCGCCAACCTTTATAATCTGCAAATTGTCCGCTTTACCGATTACCAGACGCGCTCTAACGAAAACCGCATTAAGCTGGTGCCTATCGCACCCAGCCGCGGCATTATCTACGACCGTAACGGCACCCCTCTGGCGTTAAACCGCACCATCTATCAAGTCGAGATGATGCCGGAGAAGGTCGATAACGTGCAGAATACGCTGGAAGCGCTAAGGAGCGTTGTCGATCTTAACGATGATGATATCGCGGCCTTCAAAAAAGAGCGCGCCCGCTCTCACCGTTTCACCTCCATTCCGGTTAAAACCAATCTGACGGAAGTCCAGGTCGCCCGTTTTGCGGTGAACCAGTACCGCTTCCCCGGTGTGGAAGTGAAGGGTTACAAGCGTCGCTACTATCCTTACGGATCCGCGCTGACGCATGTGATTGGCTACGTTTCCAAGATTAACGATAAAGACGTCGAGCGCCTCGATAAAGACGGCAAGCTGGCGAACTACGCCGCGACGCACGATATCGGCAAGCTGGGGATCGAGCGCTACTACGAAGATGTCCTGCACGGGCAGACCGGCTATGAAGAAGTTGAGGTTAACAACCGTGGCCGCGTCATCCGCCAGCTTAAAGAAGTGCCGCCTCAGGCGGGGCACGACGTCTATCTGACGCTCGATCTCAAACTGCAACAGTATATTGAAACCCTGCTGGCGGGCAGCCGCGCCGCCGTGGTGGTCACCGATCCGCGCACCGGCGGCATTCTGGCGATGGTTTCCATGCCAAGCTATGACCCGAACCTCTTTGTTGACGGCATCTCCAGCAAAGACTACTCCGGCCTGCTGAATGACCCTAACACCCCGCTGGTGAACCGCGCCACGCAAGGCGTTTACCCGCCGGCATCAACGGTTAAACCGTACGTGGCGGTCTCAGCGCTGAGCGCGGGCGTCATCAACCGCAATACCAGCCTGTTTGACCCGGGCTGGTGGCAGCTACCGGGCTCTGAAAAACGCTATCGCGACTGGAAGAAATGGGGCCACGGCCATCTGAACGTTACGAAATCTCTGGAAGAATCTGCGGATACCTTCTTCTATCAGGTGGCGTATGACATGGGCATTGACCGCCTGTCAGAGTGGATGAGCAAATTCGGCTACGGGCACTACACCGGCGTGGATCTGGCTGAAGAGCGCTCCGGCAACATGCCAACCCGTGAGTGGAAGCTGAAGCGCTTTAAGAAGCCGTGGTATCAGGGTGATACCATACCGGTGGGTATCGGCCAGGGTTACTGGACGGCCACCCCGCTTCAGATGAACAAAGCGATGATGATCCTCATTAACGACGGCGTGGTGAAAGTTCCGCATCTGCTGCAAAGCACCGTTGAAGATGGCAAAAAAGTGCCGTGGGTGCAGCCCCATGAAGCGCCGGTAGGCGACATCCATTCCGGCTTCTGGGAAATAGCGAAAGACGGTATGTACGGTGTGGCAAACCGTCCAAACGGAACCGCGCACAAGTATTTCGCCGGTACGCCATATAAAGTGGCCGCGAAATCCGGTACGGCGCAGGTCTTTGGCCTGAAAGCCAATGAAACCTATAACGCACACCGCATTGCCGAACGTCTGCGTGACCATAAGCTGATGACGGCGTTTGCCCCTTATGATAACCCGCAGGTGGCGGTGGCAATGATTCTGGAGAACGGCGGCGCTGGCCCGGCGGTAGGGACCATCATGCGCCAGATCCTGGACCACATTATGCTGGGTGATAACAACACCGAACTGCCGGCTGAAAATCCGGCCGCCGCTGCGGCGGAGGACCAATAATCATGACGGATAATCCAAATAAAAAATCGCTGTGGGATAAAATTCACATCGACCCAGCCATGCTGCTGATCCTGCTGGCCCTGCTGGTTTACAGCGCCCTGGTTATCTGGAGCGCCAGCGGCCAGGACATCGGCATGATGGAACGCAAGATCGGCCAGATCGCGATGGGTCTGGTCATTATGGTGGTAATGGCGCAGATCCCGCCGCGCGTCTATGAAGGCTGGGCGCCCTATCTCTACATCTTCTGTATTATTTTGCTGGTGGCGGTAGATGCGTTCGGTGCCATCTCAAAAGGGGCACAGCGCTGGCTGGATCTGGGCGTTGTTCGTTTCCAGCCCTCGGAGATTGCCAAAATCGCAGTCCCGCTGATGGTGGCGCGCTTTATCAACCGCGACGTCTGTCCGCCGTCGCTGAAAAATACCGCTATCGCCCTGGTGCTGATATTCCTGCCGACACTGCTGGTTGCGGCGCAGCCTGACCTCGGCACCTCGATCCTTATCGCCCTCTCCGGCCTGTTTGTCCTGTTCCTGTCGGGCTTAAGCTGGCGTCTGATTGGTATCGCGGTGGTGCTGGTTGCAGCGTTTATCCCTATCCTGTGGTTCTTCCTGATGCATGACTACCAGCGCCAGCGCGTCATGATGCTTCTCGATCCGGAAACCGATCCGCTCGGTGCGGGCTATCATATTATTCAGTCCAAGATTGCGATTGGCTCCGGCGGCCTGCGCGGTAAAGGCTGGCTGCACGGTACCCAGTCGCAGCTGGAGTTTTTACCGGAGCGCCACACCGACTTTATCTTTGCGGTACTGGCGGAAGAGCTGGGACTGGTTGGCATCCTGATCCTGCTGGCGCTCTACGTGCTGCTCATCATGCGAGGTTTGTGGATTGCGGCCCGCGCGCAGACCACTTTCGGCCGCGTCATGGCAGGCGGACTGATGTTGATTTTATTCGTTTATGTCTTCGTAAATATTGGTATGGTGAGTGGTATTCTGCCGGTGGTAGGCGTACCGCTGCCGCTGGTGAGTTACGGAGGCTCGGCACTGATCGTGTTGATGGCCGGGTTTGGTATCGTGATGTCGATCCACACCCACAGAAAAATGTTGTCAAAAAGCGTATAAAAATAAGGGGATCGGAATGCGTAAGCAGTGGCTGGGTATCTGCATTGCGGCAAGTTTACTTGCGGCCTGTACAAGTGATGATGGTCAGCAACAGGCAACCGTCGCGCCGCCGCAGCCTGCGGTGTGTAATGGCCCAATCGTTGAAATTAGCGGTGCCGATCCCGTTTATGAACCGCTGAATGCCAGCGCGAATCAGGATTACGAGCGCGACGGCAAAAGCTACAAAA
Organism: Enterobacter sp. IF2SW-B1; assembly: GCF_001743375.1. Classification (NCBI taxonomy): domain Bacteria; kingdom Pseudomonadati; phylum Pseudomonadota; class Gammaproteobacteria; order Enterobacterales; family Enterobacteriaceae; genus Enterobacter; species Enterobacter sp. IF2SW-B1. The sequence continues at coordinate 85,845 of NZ_MJAA01000010.1, forward strand.
TTGTGCAGGATCCGTCCCGCTTTAGCCAGGCTGGCTTTGCCGCCATTTATGATGCTGAGCCGGGCAGTAACCTGACGGCATCGGGTGAAACATTTGACCCAATGCAGTTGACTGCGGCGCACCCGACGCTACCTATCCCTAGCTACGCCCGTATCACCAATCTGGCGAACGGCCGTATGATCGTCGTTCGTATTAACGACCGCGGCCCGTACGGTAATGACCGGGTGATTTCCCTGTCCCGCGCGTCTGCCGATCGCCTGAATACCTCGAACAACACCAAAGTTCGCATTGACCCAATTATCGTGGCGCAGGATGGTTCGCTCTCCGGGCCGGGAACCGCGTGTACCACGGTGGCGAAACAGACCTATGCCCTCCCCGACCGCCCAAATCTGGACGGCGGCATGGGAAGCGTCTCCTCGCCGGCAGAGCCTTCTCAGCCGGCGGGAGAAATACGCCCAATCAGCAATGACACCCTGCAAAGCGATGATGCCACTGGCGCACCGGTAAAAAGCAGCGGCTTCCTTGGCGCACCAACGAACTTAGCCTCGGGCGTGCTGGAGAGCAGTGAGCCGACGCCAGCCCCTGTTGCCGCCCCCGTCGTGCAGCAGCCTGCCCCGGTAACGGCTCCGGTCACGACCCAGAGCGCAGCCGTTGCCGCTCCCGCAGCAGCCAGCGGCGGCTTTGTCGTCCAGGTGGGCGCAGTGAGCGATCGGGCCCGTGCCCAGCAGTATCAGCAGCGTCTAAGCCAGCAGTTTGGCGTGCCTGGACGCGTTGAGCAAAACGGCGCGGTCTGGCGTATTCAGATGGGGCCGTTTGCCAGCAAGTCGCAGGCGGCATCCCTGCAGCAGCGTTTGCAGAGCGAGGCACAGCTGCAGTCCTTTATCGCTGTTACGAAGTAATTAATCGGCGGTATCCGAAATGTCAGTTTGTGTAAAACACATTCACAAACTCATGCTTAAAGTCTTATGCCTGCCTGAATAGCATTTGCTATAGTAAGGCACTTTTTTTAATTCCATCACGGATGTCGTAGTTCTGACCATGAAGACCACTTTTTCTGCTCGTTTTGTGCAGCGCATGGCGCTGACCACGGCCCTTTGCGCGGCTGCACTCTCTGCAGCTCATGCTGATGACCTGAATATCAAGACCATGATCCCTGGCGTTCCGCAAATCGACGCGGAATCCTACATCCTGATCGATTACAACTCTGGCAAAGTGCTGGCAGAACAGAATGCCGATGCCCGCCGTGACCCGGCCAGCCTGACTAAAATGATGACCAGCTACGTCATCGGCCAGGCAATGAAAGCCGGTAAGTTCAAAGAGACGGATCTGGTCACCATCGGCAACGATGCGTGGGCTACCGGGAACCCTGTTTTCAAAGGTTCCTCGCTGATGTTCCTGAAACCAGGAATGCAGGTTCCGGTTTCTCAGTTAATTCGTGGCATTAACCTGCAGTCCGGTAACGATGCCTGCGTGGCCATGGCCGATTTCGCCGCCGGTAGTCAGGATGCGTTCGTGGGCCTGATGAACAGCTACGTAAATGCCCTGGGTCTGAAGAACAGCCACTTCCAGACCGTACACGGTCTCGATGCAGACGGTCAGTACAGCTCCGCGCGTGATATGGCGCTGATTGGTCAGGCGCTGATCCGCGACGTACCTAACGAGTACTCTATCTACAAAGAGAAAGAGTTCACCTTCAACGGCATTCGTCAGACCAACCGTAACGGCCTGCTGTGGGATAACAGCCTGAACGTTGACGGCATCAAAACCGGCCACACCGACAAAGCCGGTTACAACCTGGTAGCCTCTGCCACTGAAGGCCAGATGCGCCTGATCTCTGCCGTGATGGGCGGTCGCACCTTTAAAGGTCGCGAAACCGAGAGTAAGAAGCTGCTGACCTGGGGCTTCCGTTTCTTCGAAACCGTGAACCCGCTGAAAGCAGGCAAAGAATTTGCTTCTGAACCCGTCTGGTTCGGCGATAACGATCGTGCTTCTCTGGGCGTGGATAAAGACCTCTACCTGACCATTCCACGCGGTCGTATGAAGGATCTGAAAGCAAGCTATGTGCTCAACACCACCGAACTGCATGCCCCGCTGCATAAAAACCAGGTGGTGGGTACCATCAACTTCCAGCTGGACGGTAAAACGATCGACCAGCGTCCACTCGTGGTATTGGAAGAAATTCCTGAAGGCAATTTCTTCGGCAAAATCATTGATTACATTAAACTGATGTTCCATCACTGGTTTGGCTAAAAATCGAACACTTGAAAGTGTGATTTTGATCCCCATATACTAAGTATCCTGATAACTCCCACCTGACGTGGGAGTTATTCTTTTTGACGTTACGCCGGAGCTGACATGAAAACCAAACTTAACGAACTGCTTGAATTCCCTACCCCGTTTACCTACAAAGTAATGGGTCTGGCGAAACCTGAGCTGGTTGATCAGGTGGTTGAAGTGGTACAGCGCCATGCGCCGGGTGACTACTCTCCGTCAGTAAAACCAAGCAGCAAGGGCAACTACCACTCGGTTTCTATTACCATCACTGCCACACATATCGAGCAGGTTGAGACGCTGTACGAAGAGCTCGGCAATATCGAAATCGTTCGTATGGTGCTGTAGTCCCTTTGCGGTTACCCGGTTTACCGGGTAACCCCTCTTCCCCGCTGTGATATACTCCCCCTCATCTTTTGTTTCTCGTCTTCGGAGACGCGTTTTGTATCAGGATAAAATTCTGGTCCGTCATCTCGGGCTGCAACCTTATGAGCCTGTCTCTCAGGCTATGCACGAGTTCACCGATTCACGCGATGACACAACCCCTGATGAGATTTGGCTGGTCGAACATCTGCCGGTATTTACGCAGGGCCAGGCGGGAAAAGCGGAACACTTATTAATGACGGGCGATATCCCGGTGATCCAGAGCGATCGTGGCGGACAGGTGACTTACCACGGTCCGGGTCAGCAGGTCATGTACGTCCTGCTTAATCTGAAGCGCAGAAAGCTTGGCGTACGTGAGCTGGTGACGTTACTGGAACAGACCGTCGTCAACACGCTGGCGGAGTATGGGATTGACGCGCATCCGCGTGCCGATGCGCCGGGCGTCTACGTTGGCGAAATGAAGATCTGTTCTCTGGGGCTACGTATTCGTAAAGGTTGTTCCTTCCACGGTCTGGCATTGAATATTAATATGGATCTTACGCCTTTCCAGCGCATAAACCCCTGCGGCTACGCCGGCATGGAAATGACGCAAATGCGCCAGTGGGTCGATACCGCTACGCCAGAAAATATACGTCCCGTGCTTCTGAAGAATGTGTTAGCGCTACTTAACAATCCCCCGCACGAATATATCCCTGCTTAATATATCATCCAGAATGGCTCGATAATTTGACGGGCCACTGTTTATTTACCGCTTTTACGCTTTACAATAATCCGCAGATTCTATATTTTCGAAGCGCCCGAATATTGCCCTTACATATTATTTAGCCTCCGGACAGCACGGCATACACAGGCTAAGTAACTTGAGTGATAATCACACAACTGTTTGTTTTTGATAAACAAGTGGAACAAAAGCAACACTTTACGAATCTCTACAAGCATAATAAATAAATTGAACTATCATTCATGTTGTGAATGTATACGGAGTGAAAGCGTGGAGTATAATAATTTACCAGCCAAACGCCTGAATGACCCTGGTGGCGAAGATAAGCCGCAAATTTTTCGGACTTTACGTAATATTGATCTCAATTTACTGACTATTTTTGAGGCAGTATATGTCCATAAGGGTATCGTTAATGCTGCGAAAATTCTTAATCTCACGCCATCGGCAATAAGTCAGTCAATTCAAAAGCTACGGGCTATATTTCCCGACCCCTTATTTATCCGTAAGGGCCAGGGCGTCACGCCAACGGCCTATGCGACACATCTCCACGAATACATCAGCCAGGGGCTGGAGTCGATTCTGGGTGCACTGGATTTAACCGGAAGCTATGACAAACAGAGAACCATCACCATCGGCTGCTCCCCTTCTGTCGGCGTGCTGGTGATGCCCGCGATCTTCCAGGCCGTGAAAGAGCATGCGCCTCAGCTTCTGCTTCGCAATGTGCCTCTTAACGAACCTGACGTTCAGCTTGCTCAGTTCCAGACGGACCTGGTCATCGAAAGCGGCAGCTTTAGCGCCCGAGCGCTGGGGCAAAATGTGCTTTACGCCGATAACCTGGTGCTGGTTTGCCGCAAGCAGCACCCCGTCCTCAGCGAGCCGTTATCCATTGAAAACCTGCGCAACTACGACCACTCGTCTTTCATGACCGAAGGACAGTCTAACCACGCTCTGCGTCAGCGTATTGACGAAATTTTCCCGGAACGTCAGATCAGTTTCAGCAGTTACAATATGTTCACCACCGCATCCCTGATTGGTAGCAGCGATATGCTGTGCATCATGCCTTCACGCCTGTATAACCTGCTGCGGAAATGCTGGCCGCTGGAGAGTATTCCGCTTAGCCAGCTCAATGCAGAATCTATCGAGATTTCACTGCATTACAACAAGCTCAGCTTGCGCGATCCGGTACTGGAAAACGTCATCCGCATTATCCGTCAGGCCTTCTGACAGAGCGTACCCGTACACGTCCCTGCCGCTCGCAGGGCAAAAGGCACAAAACAACAACTATTTTACAAATTGGCGACCTGGCAGGCTGCTTTAACGCCCCTATAAATGATATACTGCCTGTCGTTCGTTCAAAAATAGTTGATAAATACAACATTCCCTTGAATTGAAACGCTTTCCTTCGATATTCGCAACTGGAACACGCACGCTATGAGTAAACCCATTGTGATGGAACGCGGTGTTAAATACCGCGATGCCGATAAAATGGCCCTTATCCCGGTTAAAAACGTGGCTACAGAGCGCGAGGCGCTGTTAAGAAAACCGGAATGGATGAAAATCAAACTTCCGGCAGACTCTTCGCGTATCCAGGGGATCAAAGCGGCGATGCGTAAGAATGGCCTTCACTCTGTTTGTGAAGAAGCCTCTTGCCCGAACCTTGCTGAATGTTTCAATCACGGCACCGCGACGTTTATGATTCTGGGTGCCATCTGTACCCGCCGCTGCCCATTCTGCGACGTGGCGCATGGCCGCCCGGTGGCCCCCGATGCCAACGAGCCGCAAAAACTGGCGCAAACCATCGCCGACATGGCGCTGCGTTATGTGGTTATCACCTCCGTTGACCGCGACGATCTGCGTGATGGTGGTGCTCAGCACTTCGCTGACTGCATTACTGCCATTCGCGAAAAAAGCCCGAACATCAAAATCGAAACGCTGGTTCCTGACTTCCGCGGCCGTATGGACCGCGCGCTGGATATCCTGACCGCGACGCCGCCAGATGTGTTTAACCACAACCTGGAGAACGTTCCGCGTCTTTACCGTCAGGTGCGTCCGGGAGCCGACTACAACTGGTCTCTGAAGCTACTGGAGCGCTTTAAAGAAGCACATCCGCATATCCCGACCAAGTCAGGTCTGATGGTTGGTCTGGGTGAAACCAATGACGAAATCATCGACGTCATGCGCGATCTGCGCCGCCACGGTGTGACCATGTTGACGCTCGGCCAGTATCTGCAGCCAAGCCGTCACCACCTGCCGGTACAGCGCTACGTGAGCCCGGATGAATTTGACGAGATGAAAGCCGAAGCGCTGGCGATGGGCTTTACCCACGCGGCTTGTGGTCCGTTTGTTCGTTCTTCTTACCATGCGGATATGCAGGCGAAAGGCGAAGAAGTCAAATAACGCCGTAATATTCATTTACAGTAATGCAAAAAAACCGGCCTCATGAGCCGGTTTTTTTTCGCAAGCCCTCAGGCATTGCCGTTACTCTTTGTGGGAAAGCTTCTCTGCCGGGATGTCGTCAGCGCTTTTCTTCGCGGCTGCGTCATCGTCGTTCATCGCTTTCTTGAAGCCTTTGATGGCAGCCCCCAGGTCACCACCCAGCGTGCGTAACTTCTTGGTACCAAACAGCAGGACGACCAGTGCGGCAACCACCAGCAGTTTGGTAATACTAATCTCACCCATAGATACCTTCTTTACTTAAAACAGGCTGCATTCAGCGCCAAAACCCGATCGTATTAACGGTCATTTGGCGCGTGCACACAATAGCAATCTGTAACAAGGTGAATCAAGCATTGTTGAAAAAAACATCACAATAATTGCGGTGGCGCAAAGCGACGGTTGCGAAGAACAGGTAATTGCTGACGCGCAAGCGCAACTCTTTCTAAAATTATCTCCGCTATCAGCATAACCGGCGCTTCCGCTGCGGCGGCAATCGTCACTCCCAGGGGATCAACCACCCTGCTCTGCCCGATGTTTTTATTGCCGCACTCCCCGGCGGCAACAACATAACAGGTCGTGTCCAGCGCGCGTGCCGAAAGCAGCGTAGCCCAGTGATGCTCTTTTAGCGGCCCCTTAACCCATGCGGCGGGCAATACCAGCACCTCCGCCCCCTGCAGCGCCAGATGCACCGCCAGCTCAGGGAATCGCAGGTCATAGCAGGTCATCAACCCCACCTTAAACCCGTCGATATCAATGAGCGGTGGGACGACATCTCCCGGATCAACGCGTCGCGACTCCTGGATGCTGAACGCATCATAGAGATGAAGCTTGGCGTAGCGCGCAATAATGGCACCGTCACGGATAGCCACCAGCGTATTCACTGCGCGGCCCGGCGTTGAGGGAACGTGCACGGTTAAGACGGTGGTCATCGTACTGCCTACGCTCTGGGCGAGCAGCTGTTGTAAAAATTCGCCGTCAAGGGCCTGTGCGGACTTCACGGACAAATCCGGGTCGTTATCATCCCTTGCCAGCAACGCCTCAGGAAGCACCAGCAGCGACGCGCCTTTCTGTCGGGCCTGTATCATCAGGTTAACGCACTGCACTGCGTTAACCCGCCAGTCAGGCGTGACCGCAAACTGCCCTACCGCAACATACATATTTGTCCCCTCATTATAAACAGCGTTAAACTCGCTACTCTTACACATCAAATAGCAGGTATTTAGCGTGTTACAACTCCTTTTAGCTGTTTTTATTGGTGGAGGCACGGGGAGCGTTGCGAGGTGGTTACTGAGTATGCGGTTTAATCCCCTGCACCAGGCGATTCCATTAGGAACGCTGGCCGCCAACCTGATTGGTGCTTTTATTATTGGTATGGGGCTGGCCTGGTTTAACCGGATGACGCACATCGATCCTATGTGGAAAGTCTTGATTACCACCGGCTTCTGCGGCGGTTTGACGACCTTTTCAACCTTTTCCGCGGAAACGGTTTTTCTCTTTCAGGAAGGTCGTATCGGCTGGGCGCTGGTGAATATCGCGATCAACATGATCGGATCTTTCGCGATGACGGGGATCGCATTTTGGCTTTTTTCCTCTGTAAGCACGCATTAACTGCCGGAGCGTTAATGTTGGCTTAATTTTTCTCTGTCACTCTGAAGGCAATACTGAACGAGGGTGACAAATGAAACAGAGTCTGATGAGCGCAGGCATGGTGTTGTTGAGCGTACTGATCGTGGCCAGCTTCCTGAAAATTTACCTGCTTGGCTGATTCATAACGAAAAAAACCCGCTCAATGAGCGGGTTTTGAAATTCTTGCTGACGCGTCTGAATTACAGAGCGATTACGTTAGCAGCAGAAGGGCCTTTGGCACCGTTAGTGATTTCGAACTCTACACGCTGACCTTCAGCCAGAGTTTTGAAACCATTAGACTGGATTGCAGAGAAGTGTACGAACACGTCTTTGCTGCCATCTTCAGGAGTAATGAAACCGAATCCTTTGGACTCATTAAACCACTTAACGTTACCTTTAATCTTAGACATCAAAATTACCTTTACATTAAAAAACGACACAAATGCTGTGTCGGTTACCAGTACATCAATTGTGGGACCTTTTGTCCAGCGGATCTTTGACAAAAAGTGACTAAAGTCGCGTTAATTTTCACTGACAGATTTTTATCGCTTACGAATCAACGGCTGCACGTTTTTCCACCACCAGGTAATGTTTTGTCAGTTAAAACTGAAAACGCATCCAGGCGAAGTAAACGTTACCGTTGTTATACGTTCCCGGAATGTAGGTCATCTGGAACGTTGCAGGGCCGTAACCAACAGAGGCCAGAGGCAGCAATACGGGGATCGGAATGTACTTCCAGTTGTCGCGCGCGGTCACCCCGGCGGTATAGCCCAGACCAACGTGGAAGTTCTCATCCGCCAGCGGGCGCCAGGTTTTTTCCCAGCCGTAGCCGCCAATCGGTTCCCACTTGTTAAAGGAGTCTTTGAAGGCCATCAGGTAGATGCCATGCCAGTTTCCTTTTTCATCCCAGCGCGACTGACCAAAACCCGCTCCCCAGGGACGCTCGTTGTATTTATCCGTTTTCTCTTTGTCGTAAGCAAAGCGCGCATGCCACGTTATTGCCGGGACATAGAGATCATAATGTTCAGGCGCTGACCAGGTCTGCGAAACATTATCCGTAAAAGTAGAGAACCAACCTTTATCCGTCGCGTTGTTCTCTGCCTGTGCAACAGAACAAAACGTTAACTGGCCAATAATAAACAATAAAATAGAGAAAAAAGTATTACGTACAATCACAATGCAATTACCATTCTTGATATTCGAGGCAAAGTTTAACATAGAATAATTGAACCAAGCCTTAACGGCATCACCCCTACTCTTAAATATCAGGCCGCTTTTCGGGAATATTCTTAAAGCGGCGTTCTGCTTATCCCGAATAAACCCACATCATGTACGCCTAATGTCTGTTAACGGTCTCCAGTACTAACAGGCCAGACCACACAAAAGTTTAACATTTTGTTATCATTACATAGACATGTTACGCTGTCTTTGCCGGTCAAGATCCTTATGACATAAATGCCTTACCCATGGCAAAAACGCTGTTATGCTGTTCGTTAGTCGTCTGTTTATTGATTTTAGTCAGCAAGGGCGGGCCATTAATTCGGCACATTTTCATCCTTCATTTTTATATTAATTTTTTATATCTCAGGGCAGAAAGACACAGGGGAAATCATGCTTACGTTTATCGAACTCCTAATTGGGGTCGTCGTCATTGTGGGTGTAGCTCGCTACATCATTAAAGGATACTCAGCCACGGGCGTTTTATTTGTCGGTGGTTTAACGCTGCTGATAATCAGCGCAGTAATGGGTCATCAGGTTTTACCTGCCAGCGCAGCCAGCACGGGCTACACCGCCACGGATATTGTTGAATATATTAAAATCCTGCTCATGAGCCGCGGTGGCGATCTGGGTATGATGATCATGATGCTGTGCGGTTTTGCAGCCTATATGACCCATATCGGCGCGAACGACATGGTTGTGAAGCTTGCCTCGAAACCCCTGCAGTACATTAACTCGCCGTATCTGTTGATGGTTGCCGCCTATTTCCTCGCCTGCCTGATGTCGCTGGCCGTTTCATCGGCAACCGGGCTTGGCGTACTGTTAATGGCCACGCTGTTCCCGGTGATGGTAAACGTGGGGATCAGCCGTGGGGCAGCGGCGGCAATTTGCGCCTCCCCGGCGGCCATTATTCTCTCCCCGACGTCAGGTGACGTTGTGCTGGCGGCGAAAGCAGCCGAAATGTCGCTTATCGACTTCGCCTTTAAAACCACGCTGCCGATCTCGATTGTCGCCATTGTGGGAATGGGTATCGCGCATTTCTTCTGGCAGCGCTATCTCGATAAAAAAGAGAACATCAGCCATGAAATGATGGATGTAAGCGAAATCACCACCACGGCGCCGGCGTTCTATGCCATTTTGCCGTTCACGCCGATTATCGGCGTGCTCATTTTTGACGGGAAATGGGGCCCGCAGCTGCACATTATTACTATCCTGGTTATCTGTATGCTGTTAGCCGCTGTGCTGGAGTTCGTGCGCGGTTTCAACACCCAAAAAGTCTTCTCCGGCCTTGAGGTCGCGTATCGCGGTATGGCAGATGCGTTTGCTGGCGTGGTGATGCTGTTGGTTGCAGCAGGTGTCTTTGCCCAGGGTCTGAGCACGATCGGCTTTATCCAGAGCCTGATCTCCATCGCCACATCGTTTGGCTCGGCCAGTATTATCCTGATGCTGGTCCTGGTGGTACTGACCATGCTGGCAGCAATGACCACCGGTTCCGGGAATGCGCCATTTTACGCCTTCGTTGAGATGATCCCTAAGCTGGCTCACTCGTCCGGTATCAACCCGGCTTATCTTTCCATTCCCATGCTCCAGGCCTCAAACCTGGGTCGTACCATCTCGCCTGTCTCAGGCGTGGTGGTAGCGGTCGCCGGGATGGCCAAAATCTCGCCGTTTGAAGTGGTGAAACGCACGTCAGTGCCGGTGCTGGTTGGGCTAATCATCGTCATTATTGCTACCGAAGTGCTGGTTCCCGGCGCCGCCTAAGTGAAATTCCTGATTACCTAAAAGCGCCTGCGGGCGCTTTTTGTGCTTTAATAACCCACAAAAATGAATTGCGCACAACCAATCAGGAAATCACATGTTCAGGAAGGATATCGTTATCCCGTCTGGCGCAGTAGCGCTTGCACTCAGTCTCTTCTCAGCACAGGCCGACCCCCTCAAGGCCACGCAGTACGGCGATTTCGATCGCTATGTGCTGGCTTTATCCTGGCAAACGGGATTTTGTCAAAGCATGGTCGAGCGTAACCGCAATGAACCGGATGAATGTCGTCTGCAAAAAGAGCGCGACAATAAAACCGATTTTCTGACCGTTCACGGGCTATGGCCCGGCCTGCCGAAATCCATTGCCGCACGCGGCGTGGATGAACGTCGATGGATGCGGTTTGGCTGCGCCACGCGCCCTATCCCGAACATGCCGGAAGTGAAGGCCAGCCGCAAATGCGCAGCAGCCGAAACCGGGCTGTCGCTTTCCGGCGCGGCTAAGCTGAACGAGGTCATGCCGGGCGCGGGTGGAAACTCCTGTCTGGAACGTTACGAATATGCCAAACATGGCGTCTGCTTTGGTTTTGATCCCGATGCCTATTTCGGCACCATGGTGAGAATGAATCAGGAAATGAAAAACAGCGCCGTCGGTCATTTCCTTGCGGAAAATTACGGTAAAACCGTCAGCCGGAGTGATTTTGACAACGCCGTTGCCAAAACCTGGGGCAAGGAAAATATCAAAGCCTTCAAGCTGACCTGCAACGGTAATCCGGCGTATCTGACCGAGATGCAAATTTCACTCAAAGCAGACACCATTAACGCCCCGCTTTCTGCGACATCCTTTGTTCCGCAGCCGCATCCAGGCAACTGCGGAAAACAATTTGTCATTGATAAGGCCGGTTACTGATCGCCCACCACCGGCCGCACCATGTCAAACCGGTGTTCGTCACTTATGCCATAGTAAGCCGTCGGCCCACCCGCACGCAGGATGGGCTGCGCTTTCGCCGTCTGGTATATCCCCTCTTCCAGCAGCGTTTCGGCAATATGGATCCCGACCACTTCTCCCAGCACCAGCCAGGTATCCACCGGCGTACCGTCGGCGCCGGTAAGCTGAATGCACTGAGACAGGCGGCACTCAAAGTTGACCGGGCTTTCCGCCACGCGAGGGGCGCTCACCAGCTGGCTTGCCGCAGGTGTTAATCCGGAAAAGGTAAATTCGTCCTGGTCGTGAGGCAGCGTGGCAGAGGTCTGATTCATCGCTTCCGCAAGATCGCGCGTTGCCAGATTCCAGACAAACTCCTTTGTTTCAACAATATTACGCACGCTGTCCTTCCAGCCGTTGCTGGAAAAGCCAATGATCGGCGGGCGATAGTTAAAGCAGTTGAAGAAGCTATACGGCGCAAGGTTGAGCTGACCGGCCTGGTCGCAAGAGGAGATCCAGCCAATCGGACGGGGGCCGACAATGGCATTCAGCGGGTCATGCGGCAGGCCATGCCCCTGAGACGGTTGGTAGAAGTACATAGCGCTCTCTCGTTGGTAAGGGCTGCGGCGAATGATGTTTCGCGCAGCGCCCGGGTTCAGAACATACAGCGTAACGCAATCCGCCAGGAATGAAGACTGAATAAATTTCAGTGAAAATTCATATGGCACATGAATGTGACCTTCATCACTTCAAACTTGCGCGTTCAGCCAGTATCATCGGGAGAGTTAAACCCTCGCTGCCAGACGGCGAGGGTTTTCTTTTGGATTGGTTTCTGCGTTAGACGCAGCATTAACGACATGGAGTAAAAAATGTCCAGACCTACAATCATCATCAACGAGCTCGACGCAGAACGTATCGACAGGCTGCTGGAAAAAGCAGAATTCGCCTCACTTCCGGTGGCCGATGCCCTGAATGAGGAACTCGACCGGGCGCAGATGTGCACACCTGAGACGATGCCGCATAACGTGGTCACCATGAACAGCCAGGTGAAATTCCGCAACCTGACCACCGGTGAAGAACTGACCCGCACGCTGGTTTACCCGGCTCAGATGACCGACAGCAGCGCACAGCTTTCTGTTCTGGCCCCTGTGGGGGCCGCACTGCTGGGGCTGCGCACGGGAGATACCATCCACTGGGACTTGCCGGGCGGTGCCTCCACCCATCTGGAAGTGCTGGAGCTGCTCTACCAGCCAGAAGCCGCGGGCGATTACCTGCGTTAATGTCATTCTGAATAAACGCGATCCGCGTTGCACAGAGGATGCGCCTGCATCCTCTTTCCGAACATCTTCACCCGATTGCGCTACATCGCAGGACAGTACCTTTAATGCCACCGGCGAGTGACCTCACACCACGCCGCCCGGGAACGCATTTACCAGGCCCTTCACTTTTTGCTCAGCGGCCTCAGGCGTTTCCGCGCCGGGCACCAGAATCACCTTCCGGCACTCCTCCTCCCGTTTTTCGAAAATCTTATAGGCACGTTCCGCATCCGTCAGGGGGAGATAATGCGTCACAATCTCTTCCGGCGTCAGCAGCCCTTTTTCGATCAGCGGTAACAGTTCGCCCAGCCAGGCGTGGACGTGCGTCTGGCCCATCTTAAACGTCAGCCCTTTATCGAAGGCATCCCCAAACAGGAAGCCATGAATAAACCCGGCATACACGCCAGGTACGCTGACCACCCCGCCGCGCCGGACGGCAGCGATACACTGACGCAGCGCTTTGCCGCTGCTGCCCTCAATTTTAAGGTTGCTGAGGATCGTCTCCGTGGTGCTGCCCTTGGCTTCGAACCCGACGGCATCAATGACGGCATCGACACCCCGCTGCCCGGCGGTTTGCTCGATTATCTTTTCCGCCGCGTCGTTATCATCATCAAAATTGATGGGGATAGCACCGTAGCGCGCCTCGGCAAACCGCAGCCGATAGGGGTGATGGTCGATAACAAAAATCTGCTCAGCCCCTAACAGCCGTGCGCAGGCAATCGTCAACAACCCCACCGGACCGGCACCGAAAACGGCGACGCTGGAGCCTTTTTCAATCTGCGCATTTTTTGCCGCCTGCCAGGCGGTGGGTAAAATATCAGAAAGAAACAGGGCCTTATCATCGGAGAGCAGCTGCGGCACCTTAAACGGTCCGACGTTGCCTTTCGGCACGCGCACATATTCCGCCTGTCCTCCCGGCACGCCGCCGTAGAGATGGCTATAGCCAAACAGCGCTGCCGGCGCGGGAATTTGCTTTTTGTTCAGCGCAGCGCCCTGCCCGGCATTGGTATTCTCACAGGCAGCGTACTGCTGCAGACGGCAAAAGAAGCAGTCACCGCAGGCGATGACAAAGGGGATCACCACGCGATCGCCTTTTTGCAGGTCCTTTACCTCTCGTCCGCACTCGACGATCTCGCCCATAAATTCATGTCCAAAAATGTCGCCGTGCTGCACCTTTGGGATCTTTCCACGATAGAGATGCAGGTCGGAGCCGCAAATCGCCGTGGCCGTGACGCGCAGGATGATATCGTCGGGCTGTTCAATGATGGGATCGGGGACATTCTCAACGCGAACATGGTGCGGACCGTGGTACGTGAGTGCTTTCATGCGACCTCCGAAAGGTTTCAGGTAAGTTTATAAAGGGTAGCTACCCCTGAAAGTCTGCCGGGAAATACGCGCCTTTTGAGATTTATCCTGGCGAGAGAGGAAAAGTGCCGAAGCGCTTACAGAAACCATTCATATTTTGTGGTTGAATGTATCCAGCGTTTATAAACAAGGAGAAACGGTTATGTATAAGACAATCATTATGCCGGTTGATGTTTTCGAAATGGAACTGAGCGACAAAGCTGTTCGCCACGCGGAATTCCTCGCGCAGCAGGACGGAATTATTCATCTTTTACACGTCTTACCGGGCTCTGCCAGCCTGAGCCTGCACCGCTTTGCCGCCGACGTGCGTCGCTTTGAGGAGCACTTACAGCACGAAGCCGAAACGCGGCTTCAGACCATGGTCGGACATTTCAGCATCGACCCTTCCCGCATCAAAACCCACGTCCGGTTCGGTAGCGTGCGCGATGCCGTCAATGAACTGGCCGCGGAGCTGAATGCAGACGTGGTGGTGATCGGTTCACGTAATCCTTCCATTACCACTCACCTGCTGGGGTCGAACGCTTCCAGCGTGATCCGCCACACCCATATTCCGGTGATGGTGGTCCGGTAAATACCAACAAAAAACCCCGCTTTCGCGGGGTTTTGTTTATCAGTACAGGTGACCAATATTGACGATGGTGCTGATGGTATCGCCGAAGAAGGTCAGGCGGCTGAGCACCACGCCCACCAGCAGGAGCGCAAACACCGCTTTCTGCATCGGCTGGCGCTTCAGCGATAACGCGCCACCCACAACGCAGCACAGCAGGCTGCCCAGATAGAGCGGCGAGCTTAACCAGGCGTGAGCGGTCATTTTCATGATGGTACCGCCGCTGAGCCACATCACCGGCGCGGCAATCAGCAGCGCCATCAGGGCGATAATCCCCTGGCGCAGCGCGGCGTTTGATCCTTTCAGCCCGAGCAGCGGCGTTGCGGCACAGCCCATCACCCAGACCGTCGCAAAGAACAGCATCATGGTGATGCCGTTGGCAATGGCCTGCATCGCCGGTGCCGCGTAGGTCATTCCCTGCACCACTACCAGCAGGATCCCGAACAGAGACGCCAGCAGCGCTGCGCCTTTGTTTCCCTTACTCAGGAAGGCCAGCCCAATCATGGCGCCGTACAGGGTCGCGCCCAGAATTTCGCGGCTCAGCCAGGCATGTTTCAGGTTAATCAACGCGTTGTATGCGTGTTCCGGGTGCGCCAGATGCAGCACCGCGGCAATGGAGGCCACGCCCAGAATCAGCCCGGTAATAAGCCAGTGAAGGCGGGTGCCATGCACTTCACCACGGAGCGTGCGCCAGGTCAGGAGCAGCGTCATCCCGACGGACATCTGGCTTAGCACGGTAAAGATAACGAGCGGTAATTCATACTTTTCCATTATTTATCCCCCGGCTGTTTTGGCTGACGGGCCAGAATGAAGCGCGTACCCGGATTAAGCTGAGGCATCTTCGGGAAGCCCGGCGGATACTGCACGGCATTGTTCGGCAGCGGATCGGCATCCAGATCGATAATCGACAGGGCACCGACCGGACACGCGTTCACGCAGGCCGGAGCCATACCGATATCCAGACGTTCATAGCACATGCTGCACTTCTCCGCCTTTTGCGTCTCTTCATTGAAGCGCGGCGCGCCGTACGGGCAGTTACGGATGCAGTTTTTACAGCCGATACAGCGTTCAGGGTTATGGATCACCACGCCGTCATCACGTTTGGTGTAGGCTTCCACCGGGCATGCCGCCAGACAGGCCGGGTTTTCACAGTGGTTACAGGCCAGCGAGAAAAACGCACGCTCCTCATGCGGATAAATTTCTTTATCCAGCGGATAGACATAGCGCCAGAAGCGATCCGGCTCAAGCTGGTTAAAGCTCTTGCAGGCCATGGCGCATCCGCGGCAGCCAATACATTTATCACTGTTCACTAAAAATGCGCGTCTCATGCGTCTGCTCCTTCATTCGCGATAAGGGCAATGTCGACAAACTGGCTGTGGATCGCCGCGCCAGGCGCGCCGGTTGCCATCTTGCCCATATCGGCTGGCGTATCTTTCACGACGTTCTGCACGTTGTACTTAAGCTTGTTAAACCAGGACTCATACATCACCAGGAAATCTTCCGGCACGTTGGTGGTAATCTTCGCCCGCAGCTCCACTTCGCCAACGTCGTTAAACACGCGGACTTTCGCCAGCTCGCGAATCCCCTTCTTGTGCGCGGCGGCTGGGTGGATATAGACAAACGGCTCCGGCCAGAAGACCTGCATCCAGTCGAGGTTGACGAACTGAGAGTGGAGGCCGTACTGCAAATGCGGAGTAAACAGATGGAACGGCAGCTTGCCCTCCGCGGCAGGCAGATACTCCGGCAGCGCTTTATGGCCGTTCTTTTCACACAGCTCGGAGAGGAACTCATACTTGCCCGATGGCGTTTTAAACTTGCGGTCGTGCCAGGCCGCCGAGCTGACCATTTTGGCTTTCACCGGACCATCCAGCAGATCGTCCCAGGAGCGGATGCCGAACTGCTTCGCCATGCCCTCATTGAACTCAAGGTCGAGCCATTTTTTCTGGTCAATGTCCTGCGGGAAGGTACAGGAGCCCGGCTCCATTTTGTTGATGGTACGCGAGAGCAGCACGGCAATATCCAAATCGCTCTTGCACTCGTACATCGGTTTAATGGCCGGTTCATTCACCGAAAGCCAGTAATGCCAGTAAGACGACGACAGGTTCCAGTGCTCAAAGGTGGTGGTCACCGGCAGCACAATATCGGCATGCTGCACCGTCTCGTTGAAGAACTGATCGACGCAGACCACCATCTCCAGCTTGCTGAAGGCTTTTTCCATTTTGTTGCGGTCAAAGTCCTGCGCGAACGGGTTCTTGCACGCCACCCACAGCATACGAATGGGCGGATCGTTGGCATCTAGAATGCTCTGCGCGGTCTGGTTCAGGTTCAGCGCGCGGTCGGAATAGTGGCTCTTTTCGCCGCTGTCGCTGACGAACTCCCCTACCGGGCCGCTTTCTCCCACCATGCCAACAGATCCGACCGGTGGCTTCTGCGTCATCGCATGATAGTTGTAGCCCCAGGTCTGCAGATGGCCGTAGCGGGCACCGCCGCCTTCCACACCGATGTTGCCTGTCATGGCAACAAAAGCGTCAATGGCGCGCACGTTCGCCCCACCGTTGACGTGGCGCTGCATCCCGTAGCCGATCCAGACGGTGGCAGGTTTTACCGCGGTGAACTCTTCCGCCAGCTGGCGAATCACCTCTGCCGACAGGCCACAGATTTCAGATGCCCACTCCACGGTGATATTGCTGCGCAGATACTGTTCAAATTCCGGGAAACCGTGCGCGAAGTTGTTCACAAACTCCTGGTCGACGCGGCCAATATCCAGCAGGTGCCGCGCCATTCCCAGCGCCAATGCGCCGTCCGATCCCGGGCGCACGCGCAGATACAAATCGGCTTTCGCGGCGGTTTGCGAGAACAGCGGATCAATGACCACCACTTTCGCCCCTTTCTCACGCGCCTGATAGATGTACTTCATGGTATGCATGGAGCACCAGGCCGGGTTTGCGCCCCAGATAATGATGTATTTGGCTTTCACCAGATCTTCCGGGTCGTTACACCACATGTCGCCCATGTCGTAGTGCTGGGCATCGATCCCTGCTGGCCAGCATGGCGTACCAGCGAACCGCGTGGTGTAACCGAGAGAAGACATCATCCCCTCCACGGCATAACTCATCACGCCCAGGTTGCCGGAGTATTTCGACAGCGCCAGACCGAGCATAGACCCGTCTTTCTTTTTAATCTCCAGCATCTTGCTGGCAATGCGCTGCATGGCCTCATCCCAGGAGATGCGACGCCATTTACCGCTGCCGCGCCCATCCTGGATCATCGGGTATTTAATACGGTCCGGGGAGTAGACCCGGCGCGGGTAGGTCAGCCCTTTCACACACGGGGCACCGTGTGTAAACGTGGACTCGCTTGCCCCGTCAACGAAGGTGATGACGTCATCTTTGACCCAGGTTTTTAAGCTGCAGGTGTCGTAGCAGTTACGCGGGCAAGCGTTACGGAAAATTTTGTAGGTTTTTGGGTTAAACGGAATGGGGGGCTGTGCCATGGCACATCGGGATGATAATAGTCCGCCGGGTAATGCGGCAACGGTACCCAGCGCAATCAGTCCTTTTAAAAAGGAGCGCCGGTTTAGCTGCCCTTTATCAATACTCATAATATTACTCTCGTCTTTAATTCATCAAACCAATTATTTATCTGCAACGCGAGACATTTAATTGCGGTTGTTTTCGCGCAATCCTTTATTTTTGCAATAAATGCGGGGAGCCATAATTCAAGATGCCCCTGCACAAAGCGGGCGAGTGCGTCATGATATTGCGGCGAATGTCTGGCATGCGCGGAGAGCATCACCACCAGCTCCATTTCATAGCTGACGTGATCGTCGGGAACGCTATTTTCCCCGGTCACAAAAAGCCCGATGCTGCGCAGGAATTCGCGTACGCTCAGCGTTGTAGCGCCCATCAGCAGAGGCTCTTCGTCCAGATATACCGAGGCATAAGGCGGCGCCAATAGCGTTGCAGGGCCGACAAACAGGGCGTTGAAATCATACTCAACCTCTAACGCCTCATCCTGCTGCCAGGTTTCACTTTCCGGGAATAAAGGATGTAACGAAGCGCATCGCGATGCTATGTCCGCCGCGTTAAAGAAATCACGAAACATCAATCCCTTTATTTCAAATGGGGTTAACGTCTCATATATTGAAGAAGTGGATGTATCTTTATCATTCATATTAAATATAAATATTTATCGCTATAAAAAACGACAAGATATTATCAGCAGGCTTATTATTTTCTTTGATCGAAGCAGGTAATTAACGCATGAAGGGGTTAATAACGAGGATAATTGAGGATAAAAAAATCTAAAAAAAAGCCACCTCATAAAGAGGTGGCTACTGCAGGTATGTCTTACTTTCTTTTATTATGCGGTTTTGGTGCGGATCAGGTAGTCAAACGCGCTCAGGGACGCTTTTGCACCTTCGCCAGTCGCGATGATGATCTGCTTGTACGGCACGGTGGTGCAGTCGCCCGCGGCAAATACGCCCTTCACGCTGGTTTCACATTTCGCATCGATGATAATCTCGCCCATGCGGTTGCGCTCAATCGCGCCTTCAAGCCAGGTGGTGTTCGGCAGCAGACCAATCTGTACGAAGATCCCCGAAAGCTGAACGCTATGAACGTCGCCGCTTACACGGTCACGGTACTCCAGACCGGTCACTTTGCTACCGTCGCCCTTCACTTCCGTGGTCTGCGCGTTCAGCACGATGTCGACGTTTTTCAGGCTGCGAACTTTATCCTGCAGCACCTGGTCGGCCTTCATCTCAGGCGCGAACTCCAGCAGCGTCACGTGTTCAACAATCCCCGCCAGGTCGATAGCCGCTTCCACGCCGGAGTTACCGCCGCCGATCACCGCCACCCGTTTGCCTTTAAACAGCGGGCCGTCACAGTGCGGGCAATAGGTCACGCCTTTGGTACGGTATTGATCTTCGCCCGGAACATTCATGTTGCGCCATTTTGCCCCGGTGGCAACGATCACGCTGCGAGCTTTCAGCACCGCGCCAGAGGCGGTTTCAATCTGGTGTAAGCCCCCTTCCACCGCCGCCGGGATCAGCTTGCTGGCGCTCTGGCTGTCGATTACATCTACCTCGTAATCGCTGACATGAGCCTTCAGCGCACCGGCCAGCTTCTGACCTTCGGTTTTTGGTACGGAAATGTAGTTTTCAATATCCACGGTATCCAGCACCTGTCCGCCAAAGCGTTCGCCCATAAGACCGGTACGAATACCTTTACGTGCAGAGTAAACCGCTGCCGCCGCGCCCGCAGGGCCAGAACCGACAATCAGCACATCGTACGCATCGCGTTTGTTCAGCTCTTCCGCCGCGCGTTTTTCCGCGCCGGTATCCACTTTCGCGACGATTTCCGTCAGCGTCATGCGGCCCTGGCCGAACTCCTGACCGTTCAGATACACCGCCGGAACGCCCATCACGTTGCGTTCGGTGATTTCATTCTGGAAGGTACCGCCGTCAATGGCCGTGTGTTTGATGCGCGGGTTCAGAACCGACATCAGGTTCAGCGCCTGCACCACGTCCGGACAGTTGTGGCAGGAGAGCGAGTAATAGGTTTCAAACTCAAAATCACCGTCGATATCGCGGATCTGCTCCAGCAGCGCCTGCGCTTCTTTTGACGGATGACCGCCGGTCCACAGCAGCGCCAGCACCAGTGAGGTAAATTCATGCCCCAGCGGAGAGCCGGCAAAACGCGGTCCCTTGTCCGAGCCCGGGTTAGTAATCAGGAAAGAGGGTTTACGAACCGCAAGCGAATTGTCTTCTTTGAAGGTCACTTTCGGAGACAGTTCAGCGATCTCCGCCAGCAGCTCTTTGATTTCTGCCGATTTCGCGCTGTCGTCCAGCGTGGCAATCAGCTCAACGGGTTTAGTCAGTTTCTCAAGGTAGGCCTTGAGCTGGGTTTTCATATTGGTGTCGAGCATAGTTCTTCCCTCTCTTAAGACGTCATCATGCAAGCTGCCTTTGCGGGCGGCCTGAATGCAACTTGCATCATGGTGCTGGAATGAAATGGGCGCGGGGGCGCCCATTGATTGCCGGATGGTGAAAACTTAGATTTTACCGACCAGGTCCAGGGATGGAGCCAGGGTCGCTTCGCCTTCTTTCCATTTAGCCGGGCACACTTCACCTGGGTGAGAAGCCACGTACTGAGCCGCTTTCACTTTACGCAGCAGGTCAGAAGCATCACGGCCGATACCTTCAGCGGTAACTTCGATAGCCTGGATAATGCCCTGCGGGTCAACCACGAAGGTTGCACGGTCGGCCAGGCCTTCATCTTCACGCATGTTGTCGAAGTTACGGGTCAGGGCGCCAGTCGGGTCGCCGATCATCGCGTATTTGATTTTCGCGATGGTTTCAGAGCTGCTGTGCCACGCTTTGTGGGTGAAGTGGGTATCGGTAGAGACAGAGTAAACGTCTACGCCCAGCTTCTGCAGTTCGTCGTAATGGTCAGCCACGTCGCCCAGTTCGGTCGGGCAAACGAAGGTGAAGTCAGCCGGATAGAAGAAGAAGACGCTCCAGCGACCTTCGGTATCTTTCTCGGTTACTTCAATGAACTCACCGTTTTTGAACGCCTGGTTTTTGAAAGGTTTAATTTTAGTGTTAATCAAAGACATCTGTACTTCCTCCGTGTTTTCGTTGAGAGCTAAGGTAACCAACTTTGCTCATCGGGGCTAATGCGTATGCTTTATCAAATCAATCAGCCAAACCTTACAACTTCAACAAGACAGCAAGGTGAACCTGCTGCGGTACCCCAGAAAGTATAAAGGCCGCCTCAACGGGCGGCCCTGATACCTGAATTCCCCGCAGGTACATTCAGTGCCAGCCGAGGCTGGCGTTGCGTTGCGCTCTACATACCTTGTATCAAGGTCGTAACAGCAGGTTGATTACACCACCAGCACCGATCGAGAGCAATCCATCAAAAGCGCGTTCCTGCCTATGGCTGTGATAGGTTTTGACTGAGAGAAATACATTACGCTCGTAAATTAACTTTACGTAATCAATTTACGGCAATATATAAATGTCAACATTTATTAAATTGAACCCAGCCCATTCAAAGATAAAATTATCTTAATCTCACATGTAATTCTATTTCAATAATCCGATGGCGTGATATATTAAGATAACTTAAATAACACTTTAAGTTAGTTAACCACAAGGATTGTAAATGGTTAACTTTAATCTATAGTTATCATCAATATGTTAACAACAGACTCACGGCAAACAGGATGACACATGGCAAATCTTTATGACCTTAAAAAATTCGACCTTAATTTACTGGTCATTTTTGAGTGTATCTATCAACATCTTAGCATCAGCAAGGCCGCAGAAACGCTTTACATCACCCCTTCAGCCGTCAGTCAGTCTTTGCAACGCCTGCGTGGCCAGCTTAACGATCCGCTGTTTATCCGTTCTGGCAAGGGGATCACCCCCACGACCGTCGGGACTAACCTGCACCTGCATCTTGAGCAAAACCTCAATCAGATTGAGCAGACCATCAACCTGATGCACCACACCGACATCAAGAAAAATTTTGTCATTTATTGTTCTCAGATGGTGACGCCAGGCTATCTTCTCGACCCCATTCAACTGTTAATGTCTCAGGAGAATTGTGAGGTAGAACAACGCGATATGCTTGTCTCTGCGGAGTCAGCAGAGGATTTACTGGCCTACCGTAAAGCCGATCTCATTTTTACCGTTGCGCCCGTGAATAACCGGTCCGTTGTCTGCTCGCATTTCACCACCATTCCCACCGTGATGATCTGCCGCGAAGACCATCCGAGAATAGGTACAGAAGTCTCCGTCGAGCAGTTATACAATGAGAAATTCACGATGTATCAAAGCACGAATACGGGCGTGAAGGAGTATCAGGTTCGAGCCAACGAAGCGTTCCCGGAGAGAAACATCGCGTTCCGTTCGGACTCTCTCAGTTCGCTCCTCTCTATGATCAGCATGTCTGATTTAGTCGGCTATATTCCTCTTTCCATTTTTGAAACCTATAAACACGCTTTAAAATTAAAGTCCGTAGCTGCGCCCTTCAAATTGCCCGAAGCGCAAATCTATATGGTCTACAACCGCGCGTCGTTAAACAGCAGTGTATTCGCCAGCTTTATTGAAAAATTGCATAAGTTGGCTCAATAGAATGGACGCGTCATCGCGAAGGTATTTCCAGCAAGAATAGAGTGAAGGCGTAAAATAATTAGTTGAGAATGAAAACATATAATAACATGATGGCAGTTTAATAGCATTAACGGTATTCCATACGCAGGATGCGACTCATCATGTCTATCTATAAATACCCTCTTCAGGAAAACGTTCTGGAGGCTGCTTCAGAACGCATAAACTGGACGCTGCAAAATTTTACCCGCGTGTGCGTCTCATTTTCTGGCGGAAAAGATTCAACGGTGATGCTTCATCTTGCTGCGCAACGGGCGCGGCAGCTGAACAGAAAAATAGATGTCCTTTTTCTGGACTGGGAAGCACAGTTCTCCTGCACCATTGAGCATATTGAGAACATGAGGACCCAATATCGTGACGTCATCAATCAGTTCTGGTGGGTGGCGCTGCCGATCACCACGCAAAATGCCCTCTCTCAGTACCAACCGGAATGGCAGTGCTGGGAACCCGGCATAAGCTGGGTCAGACAACCTCCGCCTGATGCCATCACCAGTACGTTTTATTTTGATTTTTATCAGCAGGGGATGACCTTCGAGGCCTTCGTCAGGGACTTTGCCGAATGGTATGCGCGAAGGCGCCCCGCCGCAGTGATGGTGGGCATCCGCGCCGACGAATCCTATAACCGCTTCCTGGCAATCGCCTGCGCGCGCAAGCAGCGCTTTTCCGACGACAAACCCTGGACGACCGTCGCGCCCGGCGGTCATGCCTGGTATATCTATCCTCTCTACGACTGGAAAACCGCCGACATCTGGACCTGGTTTGCCAAAACGGGCTGCGCCTATAACCCCCTCTACAATCTGATGTACCAGGCCGGCGTGCCGCCGCGCTACATGCGCATCTGTGAACCCTTTGGCCCGGAGCAGCGACAGGGCTTATGGCTGTATCATGTCGTTGAACCTGAACGCTGGGCCGCCATGTGCGCACGCGTCAGCGGTGTGCGCAGCGGCGGAATTTACGCGGGGCACGACAACCACTTCTACGGTCACAGAAAGATCCTCAAGCCCGACCACCTCAGCTGGCAAGAGTACGCCATGCTGCTCCTCGACAGCATGCCGCAACAGACGGCTGAACATTATCGCAATAAAGTCGCGGTGTACCTGCACTGGTATCAGAAGCGCGGGATGTCCGATCTTCCCGATACGCAGGAGGGTGACATCGGCTCAAAGGATATCCCGTCCTGGCGGCGAATATGCAAGGTTCTGCTCAACAACGATTACTGGTGTCGGGCCCTCTCCTTTAGCCCGAACAAACCAAAGCACTATCAGCGCTATAGCGAACGGATGAAATCAAAACGCAATGAGTGGGGGATCTTATGCAGCAACGACTGATTACCGAACTGGAAACCTATTTGCAGACGCTCACCGACGAGCAACGTATAGATGCCATCAATGCTTTTCGCCAGGCCATGCATCATCTCAGCCCGTTCAGCGACCAGCCCGTCGACTGCGTGCTGTGGATAAAGCAGGACGCTATCGTTGCCAACGACTACAACCCGAATAACGTGGCGCCGCCGGAAAAGCGTCTGCTGAGTCAATCGCTCGAACTCGACGGGTTTACGCAGCCCATCGTGGTGACGGAAAGCGAGCCGGCGCATTACGAAATTGTCGACGGCTTCCATCGTCACGAAATCGGTAAAAGCAGGGCCGCGCTGAAGCGCCAGCTTCGGGGCTATTTGCCCGTCACCTGCCTGCGCAAAGATCGCCAGCAAAAGCTTGACCGGATGGCCGCCACCATCCGCCACAACCGTGCGCGGGGACGCCACCAGATCAACGCCATGTCCGACATCGTCCGGGAGCTGGCCCAGCTTGGCTGGAACGATGAGAAAATTGGTAAGGAACTGGGGATGGACAGCGACGAGGTGCTGCGCCTGAAGCAGATCAACGGCCTGCTGGAGCTGTTTGCAGACCGTCGCTATTCCGAAGCCTGGACGGTGAAATAGTCAGAGCGTCGCCAGACGCTCCGCCGCCGCCAGCAGCGTCGATTCCTGTTTCGCAAAGCACAGGCGGATCAGCTTATGCGGGAAGGGATCGGCGCAGAACACCGACAGCGGAATAGCCGCCACGCCCACCTCCTCCGTCAGCCACCGGCAAAAGCTGACGTCGTCCAGATCGGAAATCGCGCTGTAGTCCGCCAGCAGGAAGTAGGTTCCTTCGCAGGGCAGAATTTCCAGGCGGCTTTTGCTCAGCGCATTTACAAACATATCCCGACGCGCGCGGTAAAAATCCGGCAGCTCGCGATAGTGCTGCGGTTCGCTGCGCAGCATGTCCGCCAGCGCCAGCTGGGCGGGCGTATTGACCGCAAAGGTCAGGTACTGGTGCACCTTGCGCAGCTCCGCGCTGATGGCCGCCGGGGCCACGCAGTACCCTACCTTCCAGCCGGTCATATGGTAGGTCTTGCCAAATGACGACACCGCTACCGCGCGCTCGCGAAGCTGCGGATGGGCCAGCACGCTGGCGTGCCCTTCCTCCGTAAAGCAGATGTGCTCGTAGACTTCATCGCTCAGGACGTAAATTTCCCGCTCGGCGATAGCTTGCCACAGCGCGGCAAAATCGGCCTTTTGCCACACCGTCGCCGACGGGTTGTGCGGGGTATTCAGGATCACTAGGCGCGTTTTAACACTCAGCAGCGCGGCGAACGCCTGCCAGTCCGGGCGGAAATGCGGCGGCTGGAGCGCCACACGCTTCACCACGCCACCGGAGAGTTCAACCGCAGGCGCATAGCTGTCGTAGCTTGGGTCAAAGCAGATGACTTCATCCCCCGCGCGCACCAGCGCGGTGATGGCCGCGTACAGCGCTTCGGTCGCCCCTGCCGTCACCGTGATATCGCTGTTCGCATCGGGGTGATAGCCATACAGCGCCGCCGTTTTGTCGGCAATTGCTTCCCGCAGCGCCTGCACGCCGGTCATCGGCGCATACTGATTCGCCCCCTGCGCCACGTGGTGCGCCAGACGTTCCTGCAAATATTTCGGACCGTCAAAATCGGGGAACCCCTGCGAGAGGTTAATGGCATTGTGCTGCTGCGCCAGGGCGCTCATCTGCGTAAAGATGGTGGTACCGAGATTAGGAAGTTTACTCTGCGGGATCAATGCGTTATTGCTCATGTTGTCGTGCCTGCTTGTAATACTTATGTTGCTGCCACTATAACACGATGTTAGTCTTTGGCAATCAAGACGCTTAGACGTCTAAACCATATCAATATTCCTGGCCGAGGGGTAAAAGGAAATGACAGACAACCTGCTGCTCACACACCTGGTCGACGCCTGCCGCTGGATAGGCGCCAAAGGCTGGGCACCCGCCACCGGCGGTAATATGTCGGTGCGTCAGGACGAGCACCTCTGCTGGCTCAGCGAATCCGGCAAGGACAAAGGCAGCCTGACCACCGACGATTTTCTACAGGTTGAGATCGCCACCAACCGGGCGCCGTCCGGTCGAAAACCGTCGGCGGAGACCGGGCTACACACCCTTATCTATCGCCTGTTCCCGGAGGCTAACGCTGTCCTGCACGTTCATACCGTTAACGCCACGGTGCTGTCGCGTCTGGTCAAAGAAGCCGAACTGAATATCAGCGGTTTCGAGATGCAGAAATCGCTTACCGGGCAGACTACCCATCTGGATACCGTCGCCATCCCGGTGTTTGATAACGACCAGGACATCGACGCCCTCGCCTCGCGCATCGCCCATTACGCCCAGGAGCGTCCGCTTAATTATGGTTTTCTTCTGCGCGGCCATGGCTTAACCTGCTGGGGACGCGACGTGGCCGAAGCCCGCCGTCATCTGGAAGGTTTAGAATTCTTATTTGAATGCGAAATGCGTTTACGACAACTGGAGAGAGTATGATTCGCGCGATTGTGACGGATATTGAAGGAACCACCAGCGATATTCGTTTTGTCCATGATGTTTTGTTCCCCTACGCGCGTGAGCGGCTGGCGGCCTTCGTGACCGCCCAGCAGTACGCCGAGCCGGTCAAATCGATTCTGGACAACCTGCGCGATGAAATCAGCGATCCGCATGCCGGCGTCGGCGATCTCATCAACGTGCTGTTTAGCTTTATGGATGAAGACCGCAAATCGACGGCGCTCAAAGCCCTGCAAGGCATCATCTGGCAGGAGGGCTACATCAACGGTGACTTTACCGGCCATCTCTACCCTGACGTTCTGCCCGCGCTGGAAAAATGGAAGGCGCAAGGGATTGATCTCTATGTTTATTCCTCTGGCTCCGTTGCTGCGCAGAAACTGTTATTTGGCTACAGCGACGAAGGTGATATTACTCATCTGTTCAGCGGCTATTTTGATACCCACATCGGCGCCAAGCGCGAGGTGCAGTCTTACAAGAACATAGCGGCGCACACGGGCATCGCCCCGTCGCAGATCCTGTTCCTGTCGGATATTCACCAGGAGCTGGACGCGGCTGAACAGGCGGGTTTTCGCACCCTGCAACTGATTCGCGGTGAAGATGACGGCGCGAGCCATCACCATCAAATCCACCAGTTTGACGAGATTAATCCGGAGCAGATCCCTTCATGAGCGCATTGACCATTTATTCCGATAAAGGCGCCAGCCAGCACCAGTGGCACAGCACCGACGCCGCCGAAATCGCTCAACAGCTGAACGCTAAGGGCGTGCGCTTTGAGCGCTGGGCGGCAGACCGTGATTTAGGGCAGGATCCTGCCCCCGAAGCCGTGATCGAAGCGTATCAACACGCGATCGACAAGCTGGTGGCAGAGAAAGGCTATCAGAGCTGGGATGTCATCAGCCTGCGCGCCGACAATCCGCAGAAAGAGGCGCTGCGCGCGAAGTTTCTCAACGAGCACACCCACGGCGAAGACGAAGTGCGTTTTTTCGTGGAAGGTGCCGGGCTGTTCTGCCTGCACATTGGCGATGAGGTGTACCAGGTACTGTGCGAGAAAAACGACCTGATTTCCGTGCCGGCGGGCACGCCGCACTGGTTTGATATGGGCTCAGAGCCGAACTTTACGGCCATTCGTATTTTCGACAATCCGGAAGGCTGGGTTGCCCAGTTTACGGGCGATGCGATCGCGGATGCGTATCCACGCCTGGCCTGATCTTTTCTCCCTCTCCCACAGGGAGAGGGTCGGGGTGAGGGCACCAGCGCGCACTAAGCGTTAAGCCCTTTCACATACTCCACCAGCTGATCCAGCACTATCCCCCACCCTTCGTGGAAGCCCATCTGTTCATGCTGCTCGCGGATTTCCTTCGTCGGATGGCGCGCAATCGCCGTATAGCGGGTTTTCCCCTCCCCGACGTCTTCCAGCAACAAAATTGCCGTCATAAACGGCTTCTCGGCCGGTTTCCAGCCTTCGGTATAGCCGTCGGTAAACACCAGCTTTTTCCCCGGATCGATTTCCAGGAAGACACCCCGGTTATCCATCCGCTGCCCGTCCACCTCAAACACGGTGTTGAACCGCCCGCCCACGCGCAGGTCGAGGTCACATTCGGTCACCTTATGAGGAGCAGGAATGAAGAAGTTTTTGATGTGCTCGGGCGTGGTCCAGCAGAGCCAGAGCAGGTCGCGCGGTGCGTCCACCACGCGCTCCAGTTTTAAGTCTGTTTCAGGATCGAGCGTCACGATGTTGTCCTCTCAGGGAACCCCCTTAAAGGATAGCCGGACTCAGGCAAATTTCCCTTCCGCCACCTCATCCGGCGTGACCACCCCCGTATCCAGCACCCAGCCGCTAATCAGCGAGGCAGGCGTGACGTCGAATGCCGGATTATAGACCTGAGCGTCTTCCGGCGCCCACTGCACCGCGCCAAAGCTTCCGGCAACGCCCGTCACCTCGCTGGCGGCGCGCTGCTCGATGGGGATCGCATCCCCGTTCGGGCAGGTCGGGTCGAGCGTCGTTTGTGGGGCGGCGACGTAAAACGGAATACCGTGGAATTTCGCCAGCACCGCCAGCGAATAAGTGCCGATCTTGTTCGCCACGTCACCGTTAGCGGCAATGCGATCGGCCCCCACCCACACGGCGTCCACCTGCCCTTTCGCCATCAGGCTGGCGGCCATGGAGTCGGTAATCAGCTGATACGGCACCCCCAGCTCACCCAGCTCCCATGCGGTCAGCCTGCCGCCCTGCAACAGCGGACGGGTTTCATCCACCCAGACGCTGCTGACGTTGCCTTCCTGATGCGCGCGGGCAATCACGCCCAGCGCCGTACCGACGCCCGCGGTTGCCAGCCCGCCGGTGTTGCAGTGGGTCAGCAGACGGCTGCCGGGCTTCACCAGCGCGCTGCCCGCTTTTGCAATCGCGTCGCAAAGCCGTTTGTCTTCGTCAATCAGGCGCAGCGCCTCCGCCACCAGCGCCGGAACGAAATTCTCTTCCCACAGCGCAAGCTTCATGCGGTCGAGGTTGTTCATCAGGTTTACCGCCGTCGGGCGGGATGCGCGAAGCGTTTCCAGCGCCACCGCCAGCTCATCGCGGCTTTTGCCGTTTTCCGCCAGCAGCGCCAGCAGCAGGCTTGCAGAGAGACCAATCAACGGCGCGCCACGCACGCGCAGAGCGTGGATATGCCCAATCAGCGCATCCACCGTTGAGGCATCCAGCCAGCGTTTCTCCTGCGGAAGCGCCTGCTGGTCGAGAATAAAGAGCTGATTATCCGCCACCCGCAGGCTGGTCGTCTGTAATGTCTGCATGTCGTTAATTCCCTGTTGCGTTGTTGTAGCACATTGTGTCAGGATGAAATCCAGATGTATAGACGTCTACATGTCTTAATTAGTTAACTCGTGAGGAGCAGGCCATGTCGCAATACCGTACCTTTACCGCTCAGGACGCCGTGGAGTATGCCAGGCAGTTTGGTGGGCTTGACGATCCGTCATCGCTGGTAGAGGCGCAGGAAGTGGGCGACGGCAACCTCAATCTGGTTTTTAAAATTTACGACAGCGCGGGCGTCAGCCGCATCATCGTCAAACAGGCACTGCCCTACGTGCGCTGCGTCGGCGAGTCCTGGCCGCTGACGCTGGATCGCGCCCGCCTCGAGGCGCAAACCCTGGTCGAGCATTACCAGCACAGCCCGCAGCACACCGTGAAAATCCACCACTTTGACCCGGAACTGGCGGTGATGGTGATGGAAGATCTCTCCAGCCATCGCATCTGGCGCGGCGAGCTGATCAACAACATTTACTACCCGCAGGCGGCGCGCCAGCTGGGCGAATACCTCGCGCACGCGCTGTTCCACACCAGCGATTTCTACCTGCACCCGCACGCGAAAAAAGCGCAAGTGGCGAAATTCATCAACCCGGAGATGTGCGAGATCACCGAAGATCTGTTCTTCAACGATCCGTACCAGATCCACGAACGCAACAGCTACCCGGCCGAGCTGGAAAGTGACGTCGCCGCGCTGCGCGACGACGCCCCGCTAAAAATTGCCGTGGCCTCCCTGAAGCACCGCTTCTTCTCGCATGCCGAAGCGCTGCTGCACGGGGATATTCACAGCGGCTCGATTTTTGTGGCCGACGGCAGCCTGAAGGCCATCGACGCCGAGTTCGGCTATTTCGGGCCGATTGGCTTTGACGTCGGCACCGCCATCGGCAACCTGCTGCTCAACTTCTGCGGCCTGCCGGGGCATCTGGGCATTCGCGATGCCGCCGCCGCGCGCGAGCAGCGCCTGACCGATATTCAGGAGCTGTGGAACACCTTTGCGGAACGCTTCCAGGCGCTGGCAAACGAGAAAGCACGCGACGCCGCGCTCAGCGCGCCAGGCTATGCCTCCGCGTTCCTGAAAAAGGTCTGGCATGACGCCATCGGCTTCTGCGGCACCGAACTCATTCGCCGCAGCGTCGGGCTTTCCCACGTCGCGGATATCGACAACATCCAGGACGAGGCCATGCGCCACGAATGCCTGCGCCACGCGATCGCGCTCGGCAAAGCGCTGATTGTCATTGCCGACCGCATCGACAGCGCGGAAGATCTGGTGGCGCGGGTGCGGCAGTACAGTTGATTTTCTCCCTCTCCCTGTGGGTGAGGGCATCAAACCGCACTCACCCCAGATACTCAATCACCGACAGCCCGCCGTTATAGTCCGTGCTGTAAATAATTCCCTGCGCATCCACAAACACGTCACAGGACTGGATCACCTGCGGGCGATTCGGGCGCGTGTCCATCATCCTCTCCGGTGCCGCGGGCACCAGCGCACCGGTTTCTACCGGGCGATACGGATTGGAGATGTCATACGCGCGCACGCCAGCATTCTGATAGGTGGCAAAAATCAGCGTTGAGCTGACAAAGCTCCCCGGCCGGTTCTCGTGCAGGTTGTGCGGCCCAAAATGCGCCCCTTTCGCCACGTAGTCGATTTCATTCGGCTGCGGGAAGGTCGAGATGCTCACCGGGTTCGACGGCTCGCGGATATCAAACAGCCAGATCAGCTTCTCGCCGTCTTCCTGGTTATCGAGCACCGCTTCGTCCAGCACCACCAGCAGATCCCGGTCCGGCAGCGGCAGCGCGGTGTGCGTCCCACCGCCAAACGGCGGACTCCAGTTACGGTGGCTAATAAGCTTAGGCTGGGTACGATCCTTCACGTCAAGCAGCGTTAAGCCGCCGTCGCGCCAGCTGCCGTACGCCGTATCGCCGGCAATAATCGCGTGGTGCAGCGCGTAGCGTTTCCCTTCCGGCCAGTTCGGCTGTTCGCCTTCGGCCTGGTTCATGCCCGGCAGCCACCAGCGCCCTGCCACCTCAGGCTTACGCGGGTCGGCCAGGTCGATCGTCAGAAAGATGTAGTCGGTAAAACCGTCGATCAGCGCCGACACGTACGCCCAGCGGCCACCCACGTACCAGATGCGGTGTATGCCGATGCCGCTCAGCGAGAGAAAGCCAATTTCGCGCGGCGCGTCCGGCGTGGAGATATCAAAAACGCGAAGCCCGGCGCTCCAGCCCCTGTCCTGAACGTCGCTGACGGTCTCTCCTACCTGACGGGTGTAGTAGACCTTCTCGTCGGCGAAGCGGGCATCGGCAAACAGATCCCGGGCGTTGATCACCAGCAGCAGGTCGTCATGCGCCTGGAGGTGCACGTTCCAGGTACCCGGCGGCGCAGGAAAATAGCCCGCGGGTTTCGGTTTTTTCGGGTCGCGCACGTCTACTATCGAAAAGCCCTGCGACACCATATGGCCGATATAGGCGAAACCGCGGTGCACCATCAGCTGCACGCCGTCCGGGCGACCGCCCTGATCGCTATGGCCGATCAGCCGCATATTGCGGCTGTATTCTGGCGTGGGGAGGATGCTCATTTATTTTTCGCTTCCAGCGTCGCAAACCACGGCGCGATAAAATCTTCCGTCTGGCCCCAGCCCGGAATGATTTTACCCAGCGACGCCACGTTCACCGCGCCCGGCTGCGCGGTCAGCAGCGCCTGCGGGATCGCAGCGGCTTTGAAGTCGTAGGTGGCAGGCGTGGCTTCCCCGGCAATCTTGTTGGCGATCAGGCGCACGTTAGTCGCACCAATCAGCTTCGGATCCACCGCCACGCTCACCTTCCACGGGCTGCCCGGCTCGCGCATCAGCTGCAGATCCTGGTTGGAGATGTCGATGCTGTAGAGTTTAATCTCGGTACGGCCGTTCTCCTTCAGCGCCTTATACGCGCCCTGGCTGAAGGCGTCCCAGGTGCCCCAGATGGCGTCGATTTTGCCTTTCGGGTATTTCGCCAGGATCGCGCCCACCTTGTTGGCGGTGTCGCCCTGCACGTCAGAAGAGACCGCGCCGATGGACTCCAGCTCTTTAATCTCCGGGTACTGCTTTTGCAATTCTTTATAGGCTGCCTGACGGCGCTCCATCGGCGGGAAGCCCGCCACCCACAGCTTGACGATATTCGCCTTGCCGTTGAAATCTTTCGCCAGTTGGCCGAAGGAGAGATTCGTCAGGGAGGCGTCGTCCTGCTGAGTGACGGTCACGCCCGGGATCTCGCCGTTTACGGCGGTATCAAATACGGCGACCTTGATCCCGGCATCCACCGCCTTCTTCACCAGCGCGGTGGAGTACGGATCGCGGCCCTGCGACAGGATGATCCCGTCATATTTCTGGCTGATGGCCTGGTTAACGAAGTCCTGGAATTTGGCGTCATCCCCGTTGCTCAAAAAGGTGCTGACCTTAAAGCCGAGCTTTTTCCCTTCCTGAATGGCCCCGGCAACAAACTGCGTGGTGTTGTCGTCCGAGCCGAGGTTACGGATCACCGCGATGCGGATCGGTCCGTCGTGGTTCGCAATGGCGGCCGGAACCGGCGCGGGCGTGGCCGCGAATCCCGGCAGAGAAGTGAGTAACCCCAGTGCGACCAAAGAGAGCGCAATCTTTTTCATTTTTTATCCCGTTGTGTTGTCAGCGTTTTTGTATGTAGGTAATCGCCAGCGCTACCGCGAGCACCAGCCCTTTTATTATGTCCATGGCGTAATACGGCACGGAGAGCATCACCAGCCCGTTTGACAGCACGCCGAGGATCACCGCCCCCACCAGCGTGCCAAGCGCGTTCGGCTTGCCGGACCCGGCCAGCGAGAAGCCAATCCACGCCGCGGCCACCGCATCCATGAGATAGCCGCCACCCGCATTGACCTGCGACGATCCGATGCGGGAGGCCAGCAGAATGCCGCCCAGCCCCGCCAGCAGCGAGGCAATCACGTAGGCCGCCACCTTGTAGCGCGTGGTGCGAATGCCCGAGAGGCGCGCCGCTTCCGGGTTGCCGCCAATGGCGTACATCCGGCGTCCGTGAGTGGTCAGCGACAGCCCCAGCTGCGCCAGAAGGGTCACCGCCAGCATGATGATGACGATGGTCGGCACCTGCCCCAGCAGGCTGAACGCCGCCGGAATGGTCCCTTCCGCCATGTCGCCGCTCGGCAACACCATGTTCTCGGTAATCGACCCGCCGTAGCTGTAGGTCATTGCCACGCCCTGGATGACAAACAGGCTGGCGAGCGTCGCGAGCATGTCCGGAATACGCAGGATGACGATCAGGAAAGCGTTAAACAGGCCGACCAGCGTGCAGAGCGCGAGAGTGATTACAATCGACTCGGTGGTGCCGAAGCCGTGCCAGACGAAAAGCGAAATCACCAGCGCGTTCGCCAGCGACGCCGTGGAGCCCACGGAGAGATCGAACCCGCCGACGGTCAACGAAATCGACACGCCAACGGCAATCACCGTCACGATGGCAATCGAGCGCAGAATATTGATGATGTTGTTCGGGTCGAGGAAACTGTCCGACGCCAGGCCAAAGACGGCCACCAGCGCGACGACGGTGAGCAGCATGCCCCATTTATAGAGAAAATCAAAAAGTTGCTGACGGCCAGACGCCGCCGGGGTCACTGAAAGGGCCTTGCTCACGACGCCGTTCCTCCGGTTGAATAATAAAGTAGTGTCTCTTCACGGGCCTCGGCCCCGGCGATTTCTGCCACGATGCGCCCGTCCCACAGCACGCAGATGCGGTCGCACAGTCCCACCAGCTCGGCAAACTCGCCGGAGGCGTAAATCACCCCTTTGCCCTCGCGAGCCAGGCCGTCAATCAGCTGGAACAGATCGGTTTTGGCCTTCACGTCCACGCCTTTGGTCGGCTCGTCGAAAATCAACACGCTGGCGTCATTACGCAACCATTTACCGATGGCGACCTTCTGCTGGTTTCCGCCGGACAGACGTCGCAAAACCTGCCCGGGACCGCGGGCGCGAACGCCAACGCGGGCGATCACCTCCTCCGCCCAGCGCCACGCCTGACGATGGCCAAACAGGCTCCAGCGCGAGAAGCTGTTATCGGCGCACACGGCAAGGTTCATGCTCACCGGCTCGTCGATAAAAATGCCCTCTTTGCGCCGCTCCTCCGGCACCAGCGCCAGGCCGCGCAGCACCGAGTCTGCCGGATCGCGCGGCTGCCAGGATTGATGATTCAGCTCACCGCGCGCCACGCGGCTTTTGCTGGCGCCAAACAGCGCCTTACAGAGTTCGGTTTTCCCCGCCCCCGCCAGCCCGGCAATACCGAGGATTTCTCCTTTGCGCAGGTGCAGGGAGATATCCTTCAGCAGCGCGTCGTCGTGCAGGCCTTCCACTCGCAGCAGCGTTTCGTCGCCGTGCGGCGGTCGCGCGGGCGGGTAGATATCGCTCAGCACGTGGCCGAGCATCTTCTCAACAATCTCTTCACCGCTGAGATCGGCCATCGGGCCAGACTCAATCAGCTTGCCGTCGCGCAGCACCGTCAGGGTGTCGCAGATAGCTTTTAGCTCGTGAATGCGGTGGGAGATAAACACCACGCCGATGCCCTGCTGTTGCAGACGTCTTACCACCGCAAACAGACGCTCGCTCTCGTGCGCGTCCAGCGGCGCGGTGGGCTCGTCAAGAATCAAAAAACGGCAGTGGTGGGACAAAGCGCGTGCCAGCAAAATCTGCTGCTTTTCGGCAAGCGAACAGCCGTCGATGGAGCGGCGAACGTCCAGCGTAACGTCGAGCTGCGCCAGCGCCTGCCGCGCCTGCTGACGAACGGTGCGCCAGCGGTAGCGATGCCCCGGCTGCGCCAGCTGGTCGAGCATGATGTTCTCCGCAATGCTTAACCCCGGGATCAGCGCCACGTCCACCTCCTGCTGCACGAGGTGGATGCCCAGCCGTTTGGCGTCCAGCGGCTCGCGAATGTTTACCGGCTGGTTGTTAATGCTGATTTCGCCTTCATAGTGGTCGTGCGTCCCGCACAGCACCGCCATCAGCGTTGATTTCCCCGCACCGTTGGCGCCAGTCAGCGCATGCACCGACCCGCCGTTCAGCGTGAAGTCCACGCGCGTCAGCGCCTGAAAGCCGGAAAAGGCCAGGCTGATACCGCGCATTTCAAGGCGACTGGAAACCATCCGCGTAAATCCTTCATAACTCTTCTGATTTATCGAATTTTTCACAGCTCCGGTTGACTGACAACGACGGAAAAGGCATAAGATAAAGCGAAATATTATTAGCCATCCGGATGTCCAGACATAACATCGGGTTAGCGCTTGCGAAAAAAGGACAACACCATGAGCAACACCGACATCCGCGTCGTGCCCGGCCCGGCGAACTACTTCTCCCATTCCGGAAGCCTTGCGCATCTGAATAACTTCTTTACCCCGGATCAGCTTTCCCGCGCGGTGTGGATTTACGGCGAGCGCGCAATAGAGGGCGCTCGCCCGTTCCTGCCGGAGAGCTTTAACGCGCCGGGGGCGAAGCACCTGCTGTTTAAAGGCCACTGCAGCGAGCGCGACGTCACCCGGCTGGTGAACGAATCCGGCAGCGATGCCAGCGTGGTGATTGGCGTGGGCGGCGGCGCGGTGATGGACACCGTCAAGGCCGTGGCGCGCCGCTTAGGCGTTCCGTTCGTGGGCATTCCCACCATCGCCGCCACCTGCGCAGCGTGGACGCCGCTCTCCGTCTGGTACAACGATGCCGGTCAGGCGCTACAGTTTGAGATTTTTGACGACGCTAACTTTATGGTGCTGGTGGAGCCGCGGATCATTCTGAACGCCCCGGCAGAATATTTGCTGGCGGGCATCGGCGATACGCTGGCGAAGTGGTACGAAGCGGCGGTTCTCGCCCCACAGCCGGAAATCCTGCCGCTGACCGTGCGCCTTGGCCTTAACGGCGCGCTGGCGATCCGCGACGTGCTGCTGGAACACAGTGAGCAAGCGCTTGCCGACCAGCAGCGCGGCGAGCTAACGCAGGCGTTTCGGGACGTGGTGGACGCCATTATTGCCGGTGGCGGGATGGTGGGCGGTCTGGGGGAGCGCTACACCCGCGTGGCGGCGGCGCACGCGGTGCACAACGGCTTGACCGTGCTGCCGCAGACGGAAAAATACCTGCACGGCACCAAGGTGGCCTACGGCATTCTGGTGCAGAGCGCCCTGCTCGGCCAGGACGACGTGCTGGCGCAGTTGGTGGCGGCATACCGGCGCTTTAACCTGCCGACCACGCTTCGCGAGCTGGACGTCGACATCAATAACCGCGACGATCTCGACAAGGTCATCGCCCACACTCTGCGCCCGGTGGAGTCGATTCACTATCTGCCCGTGACGTTAACGCCTGAGGCTCTGCGCGCCGCGTTTGAGAAAGTAGAATCCTTCCGCCGTTAATTGCGCCGACGGGCTATACCTAATGATGGTTCTCACCACTCTCGTAACGAGGTCATCATGCAGATCGATTTAACAGGTAAAAAGGCGCTGGTTACCGGCGCCAGCCGCGGGCTGGGTCGTGCGATTGCCCTGTCGCTGGCGCGCGCCGGTGCCGATGTGGTCATCACCTATGAAAAATCCGCCGATAAAGCCCAGGCGGTCGCCGATGAAATTAAGGCGCTGGGACGGCACGGCGAGGCCATTCAGGCCGACAGTGCCAGCGCGCAGGCGATTCAGGATGCCGTCACCCATGCGGCACGCTCTCTCGGCGGGCTGGACATCCTGGTCAATAACGCCGGTATCGCGCGCGGCGGCCCGCTGGAGTCCATGACGCTGGCGGACATCGACGCCCTCATCAACGTCAACATCCGCGGCGTGGTGATTGCTATTCAGGAAGCGCTGGTGCATATGTCTGACGGCGGGCGCATTATCAACATCGGCAGTTGTCTGGCGAACCGCGTGGCACAGCCGGGGATTGCCGTCTACTCAATGACCAAATCTGCACTGAACTCCCTCACCCGCGGTCTGGCCCGCGATCTTGGCCCGCGCGGCATTACCGTTAACCTGGTGCACCCCGGACCGACCAACAGCGATATGAACCCGGAGGACGGTGAACAGGCTGACTCACAGCGTCAGCTTATTGCCCTGGGCCATTACGGCCAGCCGGAAGACGTCGCGGCGGCGGTTACCTTCCTCGCCAGCCCGGCAGCCGGGCAGATCTCAGGCACCGGTCTGGACGTGGACGGCGGTTTGAACGCCTGATCGCAATATTCCTGCAAGCCTCTGTCGCCCGGCAGAGGCCTTGTCGAGCCGCCTCGACGGTTTGCGTTTTGCCTCTTACCTGCGCTTTTTTTCCGCTCTACAGTACCCCATAAGAAATTCGGAATTTATCTAATAGTCTTATTATTTCCTTATATTTTGTGTGGGCGTACAGTGGAGGTACGGATGAAGATTGTCTGGTCAAAAACAGCAGAGAAGCAATTTTCTAAAATCGATACGCGATATCAGAACCGCATTAAATTCAGGCTGGAGAAGATGGATGATAAAACATCACCTGTCGCGGATATCAAGAAATTATCTTCTCCCGAAAACCACTACAGGTTGCGATTAGGTGATTACAGGGTCATTTACACCTTCGGAGACCCGCCGGGTGATACCTGTTACGTAGTGGCGGTAAAACGCCGGACAACCACCACCTACCTTCATGAGGAGCATACGGAATATGACTATTCAGTTCATCAAGGATGAAGAAGGAAAAAAACAGTATGTTGTCATTCCCTACGATGAATATTTTCGCATGCGTTTAGCCATGCTTGAGTATGATGACGATGATGAAAACGACTGGGAAGACATCCCTTACGAATCAGATATCTACGATAACGTAGGTTTACCGGGGGAAGTGTGCGACATCATGCATAGCGAGAACGTCAGCCTGCAGGCCGCGTGGCGTATCCTGCGCGGGCTATCCCAGCAGGAAGTAGCGGAAAAACTCGGCATCAGCCAGTCCGCCGTATCACAGCTGGAAGCGCTGGACTCCCGTCCGCAAAAGCGCACCCGCGAAAAGCTGGCGGCAATTTATGGCTGCAAGCAGGAGCAAATCAGCCTCTATTTACCGAAAGAGGGTTAACAGCACTTCGCCCCGCCCTTGCCGCCGTAGCGGGCGTTCTGGCGGTCGCGGAAAAACTCTTCGTAGGTCATTGGCGTCTGGTCCGGATGGTTGACGCGCATATGCTCGACGTAGTTATCGTAATCCGGCACGCCAATCATCATTTTGGCGGCCTGGCCCAGGTACTTACCTGCTTTGGAGAGGGTGTCGAACATCATTCTGGTCTCACTGGAAATGTAGGCCGGGTAAGCGCTAGCGCCATCCGGCACAAAGGTTAATGTGCCCCTTTCGCCTGGGTCACAATCTCGTCCAGGTTTTCAGGCATCGGCTCATACGGCGTCTCTTTCGCCGTCGGCGTGTCGACCTTCAGCGCCGCCAGCGCGGTTTTCAGAGAATACAACGCCAGCACCACAACCACCACCATAAAGAAGATGGTCAGCCCGGCATCCAGACGGTTGTTGAACACCAGCTGCGACAGCTGTGACTCGGTGTACTGCGCCGGGATCTTGCCGCTGTCGATCATCGCCTGAAACTTGTTGGCGATGGCCAGGAAGCCCACCTTATTGTCCGGGCTGAAGGCTTTTTGCCAGCCCGCCGTCAGGGTACAGATTAGCAGCCAGGCGGTTGGCACCAGCGCCACCCACGCGTAACGCTGGCGCTTCATCTTGAACAGCACCACCGCGCAGAGCATCAGCGCCATGCCCGCCAGCATCTGGTTGGCGATACCAAACAGCGGCCACAGGGTGTTGATCCCGCCCAGCGGATCGACCACGCCCTGATGCAGGAAGTAGCCCCACGCCAGCACGCACAGCGCCGTCGCCAGCAGGTTAGCCGGGAGCGAATCGGTCCGCTTCAGGTTCGGGGAGATCACCCCCAGCAGATCCTGCAGCATAAAGCGCGCCGCACGCGTACCCGCATCCACCGCCGTCAAAATAAACAGCGCCTCGAACAGAATGGCGAAGTGATACCAGAACGACACGTCCATCAGCCCGCCCAGCGCGCCGTGGAGAATGTAGGCCATGCCCACCGCCAGCGTCGGTGCCCCACCCGCGCGGGAGATAATTGACTGCTCGCCCACCTCATTAGCGATATGCGTCAGCGTTTCCGGGGTAATGGCAAAGCCCCAGCCGCTCACCACTTGCGCGGCGGACGCTACCACGTCAACGGTGCCGGCCGGAGCCAGCACCGCCATCGGGCTGTTCATCGCGAAGTAGACGCCCGGGTCGATAATGCAGGCGGAGACCAGCGCCATAATCGCCACGAAGGACTCCATCAGCATGCCGCCGTAGCCAATCAGGCAGGCCTGATTCTCGTTGGCCAGCATCTTCGGCGTGGTCCCGGAGGCAATCAGCGCGTGGAAGCCCGACACCGCACCGCAGGCGATGGTAATAAACAGGAACGGGAACAGGTTACCAGTCCAGACCGGGCCGGTACCGTCGATGAATTTGGTCAGCGCAGGCATGGTCAGCGTTGGGCGCATAATCAGAATGCCGATGGCCAGCCCGACGATGGTGCCGATTTTCAGGAAGGTTGAGAGATAATCGCGCGGGGCCAGCAGCAGCCACACCGGCAGCACCGCCGCCACAAAGCCGTAGCCCACCAGCATCCAGGTCAGCTGCACGCCGGTAAAGTCGAAGAATGGTGCCCAGGTCGTGCTTTCCGCCACCCAGCCGCCGGAGATAATCGCAAATACCAGGAACACCAGGCCAATGACAGAGACTTCACCAATGCGCCCCGGGCGCAGGTAGCGAATGTAAATCCCCATAAACAGCGCCAGCGGAATGGTGAAGGCGACCGTGTAAGTTCCCCACGGGCTGTGGGTCAGCGCTTTCACCACGATCATCGCCAGCACCGCGAGGATGATCACCATGATCATAAAGGTCGCCACCAGCGCAATCACCCCGGCGGTTGCCCCCATCTCCTCTTTCACCAGTTCGCCCAGCGAACGACCGTCGCGACGGGTGGAGACGAACAGCACCATAAAGTCCTGCACCGCGCCCGCCAGCACCACCCCCGCGAGGATCCAGATCATCCCCGGCAGGTAGCCCATCTGCGCCGCCAGCACCGGCCCCACCAGCGGGCCTGCACCGGCAATCGCCGCGAAATGGTGACCGAACAGCACTTTTTTATCTGTCGGCACGTAGTCCAGCCCGTCGTTGTGGCGCACGGCTGGCGTCATGCGTGTGCCGTCTACGCCCAGTACCGTCTTTGCGATATAGCGGCCATAAAAACGGTACGCAATGAGATAAATGCAGACGGAGGCGACGACGATCCAGAGCGCATTGATCTGCTCCCCCCGGTTGAGGGCGATATAGCCCAGGGCAAAGGCTCCCACAACGGAGAGCACCGCCCACGTAAGGTATTTCCCTGAGTTGTTCATAGTTGTTGTCCGTTGTTGTGAAACAGTGAGATGTTACATTTTGTTTCTAGAACAACGGATAAAATTTAACAACTTTGAAACGCAATAATGCGTGGTCAAACCAGAGATTTACACCACAGTGTTAAGCCGATCACTTTCAGCTGAATGGCCTACCCCAGCACCATCGTGCTCAACCGACAGGTACAGCACCGCCGCCCCTGCTCGTCGAATACCACGATCTCCCAGCTCTGGCTCGAACGCCCCAGATGCAGCGGCTGACACACGCCGCGCACCTTACCGTGAGAGACCGCACGATGGTGCGTGGCGTTCAGCTCTGTGCCGACCACGTTCTGCCCGTCGCGGGTCATCAGAAAACCGGCCATTGAGCCCAGCGTTTCCGCCAGCGCCGCCGACGCCCCGCCGTGCAGCAGGCCAAACGGCTGATGGGTACGGGCATCCACCGGCATCTCCGCTTCCAGCGTGTCGTCCCCGAGGCGGGTATAGACGATGCCCAGGTGCGCCACCAGGGTGTTCACACTGGTGGCGTTCAGTTCTTCAAGCGATAAATGACGTTTCCAGATCATTACGCCCCCAGCGTGGAGCCGCCGTCCACCACGAGATCCTGTAGGGTAATATGGCTGGCGGTATCGGACGCAAGGAACAGCACGGTGGCGGCAATTTCCCGCGGGCGGGCGATTTTGCCGAGCGGAATGCCGAGCTTGAACTGCTCGCCAAAGCCGCGAATGCGCTGCTGCTCCGCATCGTCGCTTTTCCACAGGGTGCGCTGCATGTCGGTATCCGTTGAGCCGGGCGACACCAGGTTACAGCGCACGCCGCTGCCCGCCAGCTCCAGCCCGACGGTCAGCGCCAGGCTTTTCAGCGCCGCCTTCGACGCGCCGTAGGCGCTCATCCCGATGCGCGGGGTGTGCGCCGCGTCGGAGGCCACGGTCACTATCGCTCCGCCCTGCTGACGGCGGAACTGGCCCATCGTCTGCTGAAACAGGTTAAACGCGCCGCCGACGTTAACCGCAAAGGTCTGCTGCCAGTCCTCCTGCGAAAGCTCGTCCGTCGCGCCCATGCGCAGAATGCCCGCCGCGTTAACCAGCACGTCGAGGCGCTCAAGGGTGCCAAGTAAGCGCCCGCAGACGTCGCCCACCTGCGCCGCGTCCGCCACGTCCAGCGTTTCGGTGGCAAACGGATAATCGTCCTGCGGGAAGGCCAGATCGAACCCGGTCACCCGCGCGCCCGCCTCCACAAAGGCCAGCGCGGTCGCATAGCCGATACCTTTACCCGCGCCCGTTACCCAAACCGTTTTACCGGTAAAATCGGACCCCGCCATCACTTCACCTCACGGGAGAGCAGCGCCCACCAGGCGTCGAGGGTCGGATTTTTCGCCAGCATCACGAAGTCGATGTCGCCGTGCACCTTTCGCCAGCGGGCGGCCAGCGCCATCATGCGCACCGAGTCCAGACCGTAGTCGATCAGGTTTTCGTCATCCATCGGCTCGTCGGACTCGTCCAGCAGCGGCAGGATCAGCGTGCGCAGCGCGGCTTTCGTTGCCGGAACGGACGGCAGCAGCTCATCGGTCATCACCACGCGGCCAGAACGTCCTGCCACGTATTTCAGCGACATCAGGTGCTCGTCGCGGGTGAAGTCCGCCAGCGCGTCGGCGATAAAGAACGGCTTGATGTCGCGCATAAAGGCGTCGGTAGCGGTGGTCATGCAGCCGATGTGGGCATAAACGCCGGTAATCAGCAGCTGGTTGCGGCCGGTCTCTTTCAGCATCTGCTCCAGCGGTGAGCGGTGAAACGCGCTGTAGCGCCACTTCACCAGCACGGTGTCCGCTTCGTCCGGCGTCAGTTCATCCACGATACGCTGCTGCTCCGGCGAGCGGGTCAGGCCCGGCCCCCACATGTCGTTCAGCAGGGCGCGGTCTTCATCGCTCTGCTCTTTCGGCTGCGCGGTGTAGTACACCGGGATATTGTGTTCTTTGCAGTAAGCGCGCAGTTTAGCGATGTTCGCCACCACCTGCTGCATCATGTCGCTATTTTCGCCCCAGAAGTTCAGGAAATACTCCTGCATATCGTGGATCAGCAGCGCGGCGCGCTCCGGCTCAAACGCCCAGTTCACCTTGTTGGTCGGCAGCTCTGCGGCGGTTGGCAGCGCGTAAGCGGTTAATTTTGGAATGGCCATTCTCTGTTCCTCAGCCCCGGGCGCGTTCAGCAAGCCACAGGCGCAACTGTTTCTTATCAACTTTGCCGACCGGCGTGAGCGGAAGCGCATCCACGCTCTCCACGCGGTCCGGCAGCTTAAATTCGGCAACGCCCTGCTCGCGCAGGAAGCGGCGCACCTCAACCGCACGCAGGGGCTGTTTCACCACCAGATACGCACAGCTTTTTTCGCCCAGCAGGGTGTCCTCCATGCTCACCAGCGCGGCGTGGATCACCGCTTCGTGGCGCAGCAGCAGGTTTTCGATCTCTTCGGCGGCAATCTTTTCGCCACCGCGGTTAATCTGATCTTTCTCGCGACCCTGCACGGTGATGTAGCCCTGCTCGTCGATGGCGATCAGATCGCCGGAACAGTAAAAACCGTTGGCATCAAAGGCGCTGGCGTTGTGCTCCGGGCTGTTGAAATAGCCGCGGAAGGTGTACGGGCCGCGCGTCATCAAACGTCCGACTTCCCCGCGCGGGAGCGGATTGCCGTCCTCGTCCGCCACCCACACTTCGTCATCAGGGCACATCGGACGGCCCTGAGTGTTGATGATGCGTTCCGGCGCATCGTCGAGGGCGGTGTAGTTCACCAGCCCTTCCGCCATGCCAAACACCTGTTGCAGCTGGCAGCCGATTTCCGCCGGGATACGCGCCGCGAGCGTGGCGGAGAGCCGTGCGCCGCCCACCTGGAGCAGCTTGAGGGATTTCAGCTGCGCGTTCCCCGCGCCGTCGGCAATCGCCTGCAGCCAGAGGCTCACCGCCGGAGGGACCAGCGACGTCACGTTGATCTGATGCTGCTCAATCAGCGGGAAGCAGAGCGTGGCGCTCGGATCGTTCGCCAGCACCACGCAGCCGCCCGCCGTGAACACGCCTAACGATCCCGGCGAGCTCATGGCGTAGTTATGCGCCGCGG
The DNA here is from genome assembly GCF_001743375.1 of Enterobacter sp. IF2SW-B1. Taxonomy (NCBI): domain Bacteria; kingdom Pseudomonadati; phylum Pseudomonadota; class Gammaproteobacteria; order Enterobacterales; family Enterobacteriaceae; genus Enterobacter; species Enterobacter sp. IF2SW-B1. The sequence continues at coordinate 129,828 of NZ_MJAA01000010.1, forward strand.
GAAGCGCGTTCAGATAGCGGGTGTGCGCAGTGATGCCGCAGATTTCATTGCTGCGGCGGATGCTGTAGTCGTAGTCGTTGTGCGTACGCGGGATCAGCTTCGGCGTGCCTGTGCTGCCGCCGGAGAGCTGGAAGAACGCCACCTCGTCTGCGGGAGTCGGGTTCGGGATGAAGTTGTCCGCCGGGCGCGCAATCGCCGCTTCCAGCGCATGTTCACCCTTATCGCCGCGCAGCAGCACGGCGCGAACCGAGCGGTGTTCATCCACAAAGGTATTGAGAAAATCATCCCCCGCGAACAGGGCATGTTGGCGATCGGCGATCAGCACGGCGGGTTTGATCTGGGCGGCGTAGGCGTTCAGCTCGCTGCGCTGATGGCTAAAGAGCGCGTTAACCGGCGCGACGCCGATCTGCAGCAGCGCGAAAAAGGTGATGTAAAACTCGGCCACGTTGCTGAGCTGCACCAGCGCGGTCTCGCCGCGGTGCAGCCCCTGCGCCTGGAGGGCAGACGCGAGGTTATTCACCGCCTGATGAAACGCGCGGTAGGTGATGTGCCGTTCGCCGTCAATAATCGCGACCGCATCGCTTTGCGCATGGTCCGTCAGGATGTGGGTCAGCGGCAGATCCTGCCAGTAGCCTTTTTCACGGTAGCGGCGGGCAAAATCCTCAGGCCAGCGGGTAAAAGGGATGGTCATGGGTATTCCTTAGTGCAAACCAAACACGTTAAGCATGGTGGAGAGCTTCACACCCGTCTCGCGCCACTCGCCCACCGGGGAGGAGGCAGGCACAATGCCCGCGCCGGCAAACAGGCGAACGGTATTTTCGCGAAGACGCGCGCAGCGGATGGTCACCACCCACTCGCCGTTGCCTTCGCTGTCGCACCAGCCGACGATGCCGCCAAAAAGCTCACGGTCGAACGGCTCCAGCTCGGCAATCAGTTCTTTAGCCGCCTGATGCGGAAAGCCGCTCAGGGCCGGGGTCGGATGCAGCAGGCAGGCCAGCGTCAGGGCGTTTTCGTTCTCGCGCGCGTCACCTTCAACCGGCGTCGCCAGATGCCACAGCGTCGGCGTGGTGATGAGCTGCGGGGAAGACGGCATGCTCAGGTGATGGCTGCGCGGTTCCAGAATGGCCTTCATCGCCTGGGTCACCAGGTCGTGTTCGTGGCGGTCCTTTTCGGAGGCCAGCAGCTTATTGCCCGCCTCGCGATCCAGCACGTCGTCCGGCTGGCGGCGCGCGGAGCCTGCAAGCGGCAGCGAGCTAAAGTGCCTGCCCTCTTTGCGCAGCAGCAGTTCCGGGCTGGCGCCGAGCAGCACGCCGCCGTCTTCCAGCGGCACGTGGAAGTTAAAACTCGCCGGGTTCTGAGCGATCAGACGCTCCATCAGCGCGCCGCTGTCCATTTTTTTGTCGGTGGCGATATCAATCAGGCGCGACAGCACTACCTTATTCACCTGCGGCGTGGCGGTGAGCGACGCGGCGCGCGCGACCATCTCTTCAAAAACGGGCTGAGCGGGGATCTCGGTGCGCTGTTCCACCTTCAGCGCCTGCGCGCCGGAGAAATAGCGTGCGGACTGCTGACGCGCGGGACGGGAAAACGTCTCCCAGCGTTGCGGAATAAACAGCGAAGACGGCTTGCGGGTATCGAACGGGATGGCCCCTACCATGACGGGATGGGCGATGCCGCTGGCTTTCGCATCCCGGAAAGCCTGGGCTAATTTCTGCTGGAACTGCCCCGCCGGATCGTCTCCGCCGACGGCAGGTTCAGAGAATCGGGCAAAACAGCCTGAGGTGGTAAAACTGCGGTAAGGCGACATAAAGAAAAAGCTGTCTGATTGCAGCGTGGTCGTGGTGTGCTGAACTTCCTCAGCCAGGGACGTGTCCATATCATCCTCCTCAAAATGATAAAAGAAGCAATAATGATTATCATTTATATTTTCGTCGGCTAACCTAATCCCACAGCGCGCCGCTGTCAACCGTCGGGCCATTAACTTCTGCGACAAACGCTTGCATCCCTTCCCGGCAACCATGAAAATGAGAAGCATTATCTTCAGTAAAAACAGGATGCCGCTCTGTGAAAATCGCTGCCGTTTGCCGCAATGCCCTTCTTCTGACAGGACTTTTTGTTTTAGGACTAACCTCAGCCACCGCCGCAGACTGGCCGCGCCAGGTCAACGACAGCCGCGGCGTGCATACGCTTGAGAGCAAACCGACGCGCATTGTCTCCACCAGCGTGACCTTAACCGGCTCCCTGCTGGCGATTGACGCGCCGGTCATTGCCAGCGGCGCAACCACGCCGAACAACCGCGTGGCGGACGCGCAGGGTTTCCTGCGCCAGTGGGGGGATATTGCAAAACAGCGTAAGGTTGCACGGCTGTACATCGGCGAGCCGAGCGCCGAAGCGGTGGCCGCCCAGATGCCGGACCTGATTCTAATCAGCGCCACCGGCGGGGATTCCGCGCTGGCGCTGTACGATCAGCTCTCCGCCATCGCCCCGACGCTTATCATAAATTACGACGACAAAAGCTGGCAGGAACTGCTGACCCAGCTGGGCACGATGACCGGGCACGAGAAACAGGCCGCTGAACGCATCGCCGCGTTCGATAAACAGCTCGCGCAGGTGAAACAGCAGATGAAACTGCCGCCGCAGCCGGTGAATGCCATCGTCTACACCGCCGCTGCGCACACGGCGAACCTGTGGACGACAGAATCGGCGCAGGGCAAGCTGTTACACCAGTTGGGCTTTACGCTGGCGGCGTTACCCGATGGGCTGCACACCTCAAAAAGCCAGGGCAAGCGTCACGACATTATTCAGCTGGGTGGAGAAAATCTGGCGACAGGGCTGAACGGCGAAGGGCTGTTCGTGTTTGCCGGCGACGAGAAAGACGTGAATGCGATTTACGCCAACCCGCTGCTGGCGCATTTACCGTCGGTGAAAAACAAACGCGTCTGGGCGCTGGGAACGGAGACGTTCCGCCTGGATTATTACAGCGCGATGCTGGTGTTAGACAGATTGAATGCGTTGTTTAAGTAGGCATTTTCCCTCCCTCTCCCCGTGGGAGAGGGCCGGGGTGAGGGCATCAGGCCGCACCGTCGTTCAACACGACCTCCTGCCTGAACCGCCGCAATTCCACCAGCACCACCAGTAAGATCGCGCCAACCATCGCTAACACAAACCCGCTGCTGCTCGCCGACGCCACCGGGGTCATTATCGCCCCCAGCCCGCCGAGGATCGCCGCGCCAATCGCATCGCCCGTCACGTTCTGCGCGGTCCACAGGCCGTTGATACGCCCCAGCATCCCTTCCGGCGTCTGGGTCTGGATCAGGGTGTACTGTAAAAGTGAGCTGACCGCACTCAGCCAGCCGAAAATCACCAGACACATCACCCCCAGCGCCCAGACCGGCATCAGGCTGAAGAAGCCGATGGCGATAAACGAGGCCAGCGTCGCCACCAGCATAATCAAGCCCGGACGCGCGCTTTGGGCCAGGTTACCGCTGGTCAGCGCCCCGCAGGCCGCACCGAGCGGAATGGCGGCGTACAGCACGCCAATCTCTGAGGCGCTCATCTGCCACTCGCCCGCCAGCGCCGGGTAAAGCACGCGCACGGCGCTCGCCATCGTCAGCAGGCCGCCGAGCAGTGCAATGCCGCCAATCAGCGGGTTGCTGAACAGAAAACGAATCGCGGCCATCAGCGATTTCAGCGGGTGTTCGCGCGGCTGCGGCGGCGGTGGCAACAGCGGCAGACGCAGCAGCGTCAGGGTGGTGATAAAGGTGCCCGCCGCGGCAAGGCCGTAGTTCCACGCCACGTTGCCGGTGGCCAGCAGCAGGCCGCCGACCATCGGCGAAATCACCGAGCCGAGGCGTACCGTGAGCATAGTGATCGCCCCCGCCTGCATCAGGTTCTCGCGCCCCACCAGCGCGGGCGTCGCCGCCAGCAGCGCCGTCACGCCGAGCGAGGCGAAAAAACCGTCCCACAGGCCAAGGGCATAAATCGCCATCAGCGACGGCTCCGGCAGCATGGCGTTCAGACACAGCCCGATAAAGCCCACCCCGCAGGTGCCGCGCGCCAGCAGGATCAGCTTCTTACGCTCGTAGCGATCCGCCAGCACGCCGCCGACCATCAGTCCGATAAACATCGCCCCGCCGGTTAAGGTGACGGATAACCCCACCAGCCAACTGGAGTGCGTCATAGTCTGGATCTGTACCGGCACGGCGACGCCGAGCAGGCCGAGGGACAAAATGGAGATAAAGCGAGCGATAAAAACGGCGCGATACGCCGGGTGCGTTTTCAACAGGCTGAGGTTAAGCAGCCAGGATTTTTGATTCATGACAAAGCCTTGAGTCTATTTCTACCCATTCCATGGGCGCACATGCTAACATAGCCAAATAAGATAGATAACGATAATCACTATCATTATCAAATCATGGATGTTGCTATGTCGTTTTCCTCTTCTGCGGTGCGCGCCATTGCCGTGCCCGTATTATTGCTACTGCTAATCCTTGCGATTGCACTCAGCCTGCTGGTCGGCGCGAAGCCGCTACCCGCCTACGTTATCGTTGATGCGCTCTCCGGCACCTGTCAGAGCGCCGACTGCACCATCGTGCTCGACGCCCGCCTGCCCCGCACTCTTGCCGGACTGCTGGCCGGTGGCGCGCTTGGCCTTGCGGGTGCCCTGATGCAAACCCTTACCCGTAACCCGCTGGCGGACCCCGGCATTCTCGGCGTCAACTCCGGCGCCAGCTTTGCCATCGTGCTCGGCGCAGCGCTGTTCGGGTTGACGTCACCCTCTGAACAGCTGGCGATGGCCTTCTGCGGCGCGCTGGCCGCCTCGCTGGTGGTCGCGTTTACCGGCAGCCAGGGCGGCGGGCAGCTCAGCCCGGTACGCTTAACCCTGGCAGGCGTGGCGCTGGCCGCGGTGCTGGAAGGCTTGTCCAGCGGCATCGCCCTGCTCAACCCGGACGTCTACGACCAGCTGCGCTTCTGGCAGGCCGGTTCGCTGGATATCCGCACCCTTGAAACCTTAAACGTGGTGGCAATCCCGGTCATTATCGCCGCCGTCGTGGCGCTGTGTTTAAGCCGGTCGCTGAACAGCCTGAGCCTCGGCAGCGACACCGCGACCGCCCTCGGCAACCGCGTCGCCCGCACGCAGCTGACTGGCCTGCTCGCTATCACCGTGCTGAGCGGCAGCGCAACCGCCGTGGTCGGTCCGATCGCCTTTATCGGCCTGATGATGCCGCACATGGCGCGCTGGCTGGTGGGGTCGGACCACCGCTGGTCGCTGCCGGTCACGCTGCTGGCGACCCCTGCCCTGCTGCTGTTTGCCGACGTGCTGGGCCGCCTGCTGGTGCCCGGCGAGCTGCGCGTCTCGGTGGTGAGCGCGTTTATCGGCGCGCCGGTGCTGATCTTCCTGGTACGTCGCAGACGCGGAGGTGGCGCATGATGGCTCCTTCCCGTCGTTTACTCACCAGCGTCTTCCTGCTGGCTATCGCCATTACTCTGCTGGCGGTCTGGAGCCTGCAAAGCGGTGCCGTAACGCTTGATTTCGCGCAGGTCTTTCACGCCCTCACCGGCAGCGCGCCGCGTAACATCACCATGGTGGTCACCGAATGGCGACTGCCGCGCGTGGCGATGGCGATCCTGGTAGGCGCGGCACTCGGCGTCAGCGGCGCGATTTTCCAGTCGCTGATGCGTAACCCCCTCGGCAGCCCGGACGTGATGGGCCTGAATACCGGCGCGTGGAGCGGCGTGCTGGTGGCGATGGTGCTGTTCGGGCAACATCTGACGGCCATTACCTTTACGGCGATGGCGGGCGGCATTCTGACCTCGCTGCTTATCTGGGCCCTGGCCTGGCGCAATGGCATTGACACCTTCCGGCTGATCATTATCGGGATCGGCATCCGCGCGATGCTGATGGCGTTTAACACCTGGCTTTTGTTGCAGGCGTCTCTGGAAACCGCGCTCTCCGCCGGGCTGTGGTACGCCGGCTCACTTAACGGCCTGACGTGGGGCAAAACCTGGCCCGCCGCGCCGCTAATTTTGCTGATGTTTATCGGCGCCCTGCTGCTGGTACGCCGGATGCGCCTGCTGGAGATGGGCGACGACAGCGCCTGCGCGCTGGGCGTGAGCGTTGAGCGCTCGCGCCTGATGCTGATGCTGGTGGCGGTATTGCTGACCGCTGCGTCCACCGCGATTGCCGGGCCGATCTCGTTTATTGCCCTTGTCGCGCCGCACATCGCGCGGCGTCTTAGCGGCACCGCGCGCTGGGGCTTGACCCAGGCTGCCCTGTGCGGTGCGATGCTGCTGCTGGCCGCCGATCTCTGCGCCCAGCAGCTGTTTATGCCTTATCAACTTCCGGTGGGCGTGGTGACCGTCAGCCTCGGCGGGATTTACCTCATCGTCTTGCTCGTTCAGGAGTCACGCAAGAAATGACAGATTCAACAACCCGCTTGCGCGGCGAAAACTTGACCCTCGGCTATGGCAAAAAAATCATTGCCCGTGATTTAACCGTCGCCATTCCGGACGGCCACTTCACCGCGATTATCGGTCCGAACGGCTGCGGCAAATCAACCCTGCTGCGCACTCTGAGCCGCCTGATGTCGCCGACAGAGGGCAGCGTATTCCTCGACGGGGAGCAGATCCAGCGCTTCGCCAGCAAAGAGGTGGCCAGGCGCATCGGGCTGCTGGCGCAAAACGCCACCACGCCGGGAGACATCACAGTGCAGGAGCTGGTCTCGCGCGGGCGCTACCCACACCAGCCGCTGTTTACCCGCTGGCGCAAAGAGGACGACGAGGCCGTGAAGCGCGCGATGCAGGCAACGGGCATCACCGATCTGGCTCAGCAAAGCGTGGATACCCTCTCCGGCGGACAGCGACAGCGGGCGTGGATCGCGATGGTGCTGGCGCAGGAGACCGCCATTATGCTGCTGGACGAGCCGACGACCTGGCTGGACATCAGCCATCAGATTGACCTGCTGGAGCTGCTGAGCGAGCTGAACCGCACGCAGGGGTATACCCTGGCGGCGGTGCTGCATGATTTAAATCAGGCGTGCCGCTACGCCACGCATCTGATTGCCTTGCGCGACGGCGAGATTGTGGCGCAGGGCGCGCCGAAGGAGATTGTGACGCCAGAGCTGATCGCGCGGATCTACGGCATGCGCTGCATGATTATTGACGATCCGGTGGCGGGTACGCCGCTGGTGGTGCCGTTAGGTCGGCGGTAATTGCCGGGTGGCGGCTACGCCTTACCGGGCCTACATTCAGGCCCGGTAAGCGCAGCGCCACCCGGCATTTGCACTATCCTAAATTTCCTTCAGTACCGGCCCAATCTTTTCAAACGCCTGCGGTGAAATGATATCCACGTGGGCGCAGTCCTGGCTGTAGACCTCCAGCTCGCCCACCCACGGCGCCCAGGCCGTATGCGGATCCATCGTTCGCGTGCGTTCGGCAACAAACAGCGTCGCCTTACCGTCAAAGCGTGAACTGTGCGCGGTGGTGAGCAACCGCACCGCGTCCGCGTAGTTGCCTTCAATGGTGTTAAACAATTCGCTGGAGCCCTGTCCCTGCTGAGCGGCGATAAACGCCTGACGCTCGCGCTCGATCTCCGCCAGCACTTCCGGGTCAAGGCCGTTTGCCTCTTTCTCCGCCCAGTTCTGGCTTTCCGGCGGCCAGGTATCCAGCAGGCCAAGGAACGCCACCGCTTCGCCCTGCTCGCGCAGACGCGCCGCAATGCCCTGCGCCAGCGTGCCGCCGAGCGAATAGCCGAACAGGTAATACGGTCCGTGCGGCTGCTGCTTACGCAACGTTTTCAGGTGATGTTCGATCACCCCATCGAGATCCGCGCACTGCTGCATCGGGCCGTTTGGCCGCGGCGACTGAATGCCGGTAATCGACCAGCGCGGGCTGAGGTAGCGCGCCAGGACGCTGAACTGCCAGGCAAAGCCGGACGCCGGATGGAAACAGAACAGCGTCGGGCCGTTGCTTTCACGCAGCGGCAGCAGGGTTTCATACCCCAGACGCTGCGCCTGTTCGTCGCTCAGTTGCGAGTCCAGCAGCGCGCTGAGCTTGCCGACCGTCGAGGCGACCATAATCTGCCCCGGCGTGACCTTGCGGCTGAACGCACGGCCGAGCTGAGCCGCGAGGCGCATCGCCAGCAGCGAGTGGCCGCCGAGGGCAAAGAAGTCGGCGTCGATATCGTTCACTTCGCAGCCCAGCAGCGCAGAAAATGCCTGCGCCACGGTGGCTTCGGTTTGCGTCTCGGGTGCGCGACCGGAGGTTTTACTGGTCAGCTCCGGCAGCGGCAGCGCCTTGCGATCCAGCTTGCCGTTGGCGCTCAGCGGCAGCGCGCTGATTTGCAGCAGCACCACTGGCACCATATGCGGCGGCAGCTGTGCCCTGAGCGAGACCAGCAGCGCGTCGCGATCCAGCGGTAAACCTGATTCAGAAACCACATACCCCACCAGCTGGCGGGCATCGCCGCCCGTTGCCGCAGCCTGGTTGAAGACGCACGCATGCGCCACGGCCTGAGCCACGTCAGGCAATGACAGCATCGCCCGGTCGATTTCGCCCAGCTCAATGCGCTGACCGCGGATTTTCAGCTGGTCATCGCTGCGGCCCAGATATTCCACCGCCCCGTTGTCCAGCCAGCGGGCGACGTCTCCGGTGCGATACATCCGCTCGCCTGGGGCAAACGGATCGGCAATAAAGCGGCTGGCGGTGAGGTCGGGCCGTCCCAGATACCCCTGTGCCAGCTGAATGCCGGTGAGATACAGATCGCCCGCCACGCCGAACGGCACCGGGCGCATCATCGCGTCCAGAATGCGCAGCCCCGTATTCCATACCGGGAAGCCGATCGGCACGCTGTTGCCCTCCACTGCCGCCAGCTCCGGGCCGTACGCCGGATACCAGCTCACGTCCACCGCCGCTTCGGTTGGGCCGTAGAGGTTATGCAGCGGTACATGAGTGAGCTGCTCCCACTCGCGGCACAGCGCCGTTGGCAGCGCCTCGCCGCTACAGAACACCTGCTTCAGCGTCCTGCAACAGTCGACGTTTTCCGGCGTCAGCGAGGCAACAAATGCCGCCAGCATCGAGGGCACGAAGTGGGTGGTGGTTACGCCATATTCTGCGAAGAAGCTCTGCATCGCCTGCGGATCGCGGTGCGCGTCCGGCTCGGCCATCACCAGCTTTGCCCCGGCGATAAACGGCCACCAGAACTCCCACACCGACACGTCAAAGCTGCACGGCGTTTTCTGCGCCACGACGTCATGCGCCGCCAGTGGATAATGATCCTGCATCCACTTCAGGCGGTTAACGATGGCGGTATGCCCCACCATCACCCCTTTCGGGCGTCCCGTTGAACCCGAGGTAAAGATGATGTACGCGGTCTGCTCCGGCTTCGCCAGACGCAGAGGTTCAGCGCCTGTGGTTGGCAATAGCATGTTGTAACTAAATGAAGGTATCGGCAGATCGTTAAAGCGCGGAAGCTGCGCGTCGGTGGTAATGAGGAGCGACGGTTTCGCGTCCTCCAGCATCATCCGCAGACGATCGTCCGGGTAGCCGGTATCCAGCGGCAGCCAGGCGGCGCCGGCTTCAACAATCCCGTGCAGCGCCAGGGTCAGGAACACCGAGCGCGGAAGCGCCACCGCCACGCTGTCGCCCGGCTTCACGCCGCGCGCGCGCAGCAGGTTTGCCAGCGCGACCACCTGCTCGCGCATCTGGCGGTAGTTCAGCTCAATATGGGCATCCGCCAGCGCGGGAGCGTCCGGCGTTTTGCTCGCCTGCTCCGCCACCAGATCCGCCAGCGTGGTGGACGGTAGCGCCAGGCCGGTATCGTTGATGCGCGCCAGCCGGGCGTATTCCTGCTCTGATACGGTTTCCACGTCGCCACAGCGCAGGTCAGGGTTCGCGGCAAACTGCGCCAGCATCGCGTTCAGGCGCGAAACGTGGCGCTTCAGCGTCGCGTCGTCGTAACGCTGCCTGTTGGCGAGGATCTCAATGCTTAATCCGCCCTGCTCGTCCGGGAACAGTGCCAGCTCGAGATCGTTCACCGGGCCGGTCGCCAGCGTGTGGGTGATGGCCTCCACGCCGTCGATATCCAGCTGATAATCAAATACCTTCACGTTCAGCACCGGCCCAAACAAGGGTTCGTCCCCTGCGGCCCGCCCGCTGTCGCGCACGATCTGCTCGGCGTCGTAGCGCTGATGGCGGCGCATCTTTTTCAGCTGGTTCGCCAGGCGCAGCGCCAGCTCCGGCAGGCTCTCAAGCGGATTAATATTCACCGCCAGCGGCAGGACGTTAAGCACCGGGCCGGTTGCGGTCAGCGCGGCGGACCCCATGCGGCGCATAAAGATAAACCCGGTGGCGTAGTCCAGCCGTCCGGTGAGGCGGCCGAGCCACAGCGCCACCAGCGCAAGCGCCAGATCGGTGCGCTGTGCCTGCCCGGCTGCCTGCGCCAGCTGGCTAAAGGCGCGAGCGTCCATTGCAATTTTCAGGCGCAGGATGTCGGTAGTGGCGGCGCGTCCCGGCAGCGGCGCGGAGGAGAGCGAGACCGGAGGAGGAAGCTGTTTGCGCTGCCCGGCCCAGAAAGCACCGTCGCGCTGCCAGGCCTCACTGTCGCGATAGCGCTGATACTCGTCAACGACATCAGCGAACGGGGTAAACGGTGAGGCTGGCGTGGGTTCCCCTTTCTTCCAGGCGGCGTAAATCGCGGCGATCTGGCGGGTAATCGCCGGGAAACTGAAGCCATCCACCACCAGATGGTGATAGCGCTGATACCAGTACCAGCGGTTGTCACTGACCTGAATCAGCTGATGGAAAGCGAGCGGCTGACCGCTGTCCACGCGCAGATCCTGACTGAGATCGGCCTCCATCAGCGTCACGGCGGCGTCGTGAGAATCAACGCGAACGATGGACGGCTCCGGCAGGATCAGAGTCTCATCGACCCACTGCCAGACCTCGCCGTTATCTTCAGCGAAACGCGTGCGCAGGGTATCGGCCTGCATCATGCCTTCAGCGATGGCTTTTGCCAGCAATGGCGCGTCGATATTCCCTTTCAACTCGGTGTAGTGCGCCACGCTCCAGGCGTTTGGCAGCGAGGAAAGCTGCTCTGCCATCCAGATACCCGGCTGGGCGGCGACGAGAGGAAGACGGTTCATGCGCGCTCCCCCGCAAAAGAGGACGGCTCAAGCGTCTGCCAGCGTTGCGCAAGCCACTGCTGACACGCCTCCTGAGAGTGCGGTTCGCAGACCACGCGCCAGCCCGCGGGCAATTCGCACTGCTGCGGCCACAGGCTGTACTGCCCCTGGTCATTTTGCAAAATGGCGAACTGTCCCTGCGGATTATCGAAAGGATTGCTGAATTCCATACAGACTCCGTTATTGAATGAGCGGCTGCCAGAGGGTCATCAGCCCCTGCGTCAGCCCACCGCGCCAGCAAAGCGCATCGTGTCCGCCGTCAACCTGACGCCAGATAACCGGTTGCTGAGTGTGTAGTTCGGCGAGGATCGCCTGGTTTGCGCGCAAGATAAGCGGCTCGTTGCGCCCGGCCTCAAGGACGATGCGCAGCCCGCGAGCGGTTTTTTCACCCGCTTTGAGTTGTTCAATGACCAGCCCGTCCTGCTGCCCGCCGCGGTGCGGCCACCAGTAGGAGCCGGACTGGCTGAGCACGCAGCCAAAACGCTGCGGCCAGTGCAGTGCGGCATAAAGGGAGGAGAGACCGCCAAAGCTTTGCCCTGCGACCACCGTACGGTCGGCGCGGTCGCTAAACGGCGCGCGTTGTTGGACCAGGGGGAGAAGTTCTTCCTGCACCGCCAGCCAGAAGTCGGGATTGCACGGTAGCTCGCGGTTACGGTGCTCCATATTAATAACATCGATTAAGACGTAGACCGCAGGCGGCAGGTTGCGCTCGGCGGTGAGCGACGCCAGCGCAGGCCAGACGGGCATGCTTTCGGCCCAGAACTGTCCGTCAAGCAGCACCGCCAGCGGGCGCTCGGGGCTTTCATCCCCGGTGGTAAAAATCCACACGCGGCGACGGTTCTTCAGGCGCGCGCTGTCCCACGTAATGCAGACGGGCTTTTTGTAAGGCGTATCAGGATGGTTCCAGCCGGGCTGTACGGGCGCCTCCGGCATCTCAAGCGCCGAGACGGCGTGCCCGCGCCCGCCTCGCCAGCTCTGCGCATTCAGCGGGTCTGAAACCGCGTGCGGCAGCAGCTTGCGCCAGCCTTCGCGCAGCGCCATGCGGTCCGGCTGCTCGCCTTCAAATACTGCATCGGCAAAATCGTTTTCGTTATCGGAGGGGATAAAACAGTAGCTGCCGCGCCATTCGGGGCTGAACTCCCCCTGCCACTGCCAGACGTCGGTATCGGGAATGCGTTCAAGCGATTGCGGGCGGGCATTCTGATGGTGGTCGGTCACGCCGGTAACGTAGAGCCAGACGCGTTTAACCGTTGAGGTCTGCTGGGTTCCTGCCGGGTCCCGCCACCAGAATGTAACGCGATAGTTTTCCTCATGACGTTGCCATTCCGGCCCGTTTTTCGACTGCCACCACGCTTCACTTCCGGTTGTTAACGCCGTCACCCTTATAACCCCATGTTTAGCAATATTTTTTGTTTCAGAGCAAATTTTATTGATAATATTATTGATAACTATTTGCATTTGCAATAGCGTATTGCCCGCGCTGTGGGAAGCGCGTTCATAAATAACCATAAAAGCGGGACGTACAATGAATAAGAAGATTCACTCTCTGGCCTTGCTGGTCAATTTAGGGATTTATGGCGTCGCGCTGCCCGCCATGGCAGACGACAACGCCGCCTCTGCGCAGCACGAAGACACGATGGTGATCACCGCCGCCGAGCAGAATTTGCAGGCGCCTGGCGTGTCGACCATCACCGCCGATGAGATCCGCAAAAACCCGCCCGCGCGGGACGTGGCGGAAATCATCCGCACCATGCCGGGCGTTAACCTGACCGGGAACTCCACCAGCGGCCAGCGCGGGAACAACCGTCAGATCGACATTCGCGGCATGGGCCCGGAAAACACCCTGATCCTGATCGACGGCAAGCCTGTCACCAGCCGCAACTCCATCCGCCTGGGCTGGCGCGGCGAGCGTGATACCCGCGGCGATACCGGCTGGGTGCCGCCGGAGATGATCGAGCGCATCGAAGTGATCCGCGGCCCGGCCGCCGCACGCTACGGTAACGGCGCGGCGGGCGGCGTGGTGAATATCATCACCAAAAAGTTCGACGACCAGTGGCACGGCTCCTGGAACACCTACCTGAACGCGCCTGAACACAAGGATGAAGGTTCTACCAAGCGCACCAACTTCAGCCTGAGCGGCCCGCTGGGCGGCGACTTCAGCTTCCGCATGTTTGGTAACCTGGATAAGACCCAGGCCGACGCGTGGGACATCAACCAGGGCCACCAGTCTGAGCGTACCGGAGCCTACGCCAACACCCTGCCCGCGGGCCGCGAGGGTGTAGAGAACAAAGACATCAACGGCGTGGTGCGCTGGGACTTCGCGCCGATGCAGTCGCTGGAGTTTGAAGCGGGCTACAGCCGCCAGAACAACCTCTATGCGGGTGACACGCAAAACACCAACAACGACAACGCGCTGGTTAAGAAGAACTACGGCAAAGAGACGAACCGTATTTATCGCCAGAACTTCGCCGTGACCTGGAATGGCGGCTGGGACAACGGTATTACCACCAGCAACTGGGCGCAGTACGAACACACCCGCAACTCCCGCCTGGGCGAAGGGCTGGCGGGCGGTACGGAAGGCCTGTTCAACAGCAATAAATTCACCGACACCGATCTGGCCGACGTGATGCTGCACAGCGAAATCAACCTGCCGATTGATTTCATTGTGAACCAGAACCTGACGCTCGGCACCGAGTGGAACCAGCAGCGGATGAAGGATTCAACCTCCTTCTCGCAAACCCAGCAGGGTGGCACCATCCCGGGCATGAGCGAAGACCGTAGCCCGTACACGTCAGCGGAGATCTTCTCCCTGTTTGCCGAAAACAACATGGAGCTGACCGACAGCACCATGCTGACCCCTGCCCTGCGCTTCGACCACCACACAATCGTGGGCAATAACTGGAGCCCGTCCCTGAACCTGTCGCAGGGTCTGGGGGATGACTTCACCCTGAAGATGGGGATCGCGCGCGCCTACAAAGCACCAAGCCTGTACCAGACCAACCCGAACTACCTGTTGTACAGTAAAGGCCAGGGCTGCTACGCCAGTTCCGACGGCGTGGGCTGCTACATGATGGGTAACGACGATCTGAAAGCGGAAACCAGCATCAACAAAGAGATTGGCCTGGAGTGGAAACGCGACGGCTGGCTGGCGGGCGTGACCTGGTTCCGCAACGACTACCGCAACAAGATTGAAGCGGGCTACGCGCCGATTGGCCAGACCTCCACCGGCAAAGTCACCACCGATATCTACCAGTGGGAAAACGTGCCGAAGGCGGTGGTGGAAGGTCTGGAAGGCTCCCTGAACGTGCCGGTCAGCGACACCATCAACTGGACCAACAACATCACCTATATGCTGCAAAGCAAGAACAAGGAGACCGGCGACCGTCTGTCGATCATTCCTGAGTACACGCTGAACTCAACCCTGAGCTGGCAGGTGCATCAGGATGTGTCATTGCAGTCGACCTTCACATGGTACGGCAAGCAGCAGCCGAAGAAGTATAACTATAAAGGCCAGCCGGTGACCGGGTCTGAGAAAGACGAGGTCAGCCCGTACAGCATCGTTGGCCTGAGCGCCACCTGGGACGTGACGAAAAACGTCAGCCTGACCGGCGGCGTGGACAACGTCTTCGACAAGCGCCAGTGGCGCGCGGGTAATGCCCAGACCACGGGGAACGCGACAACCGGCGCGTATATGTACGGTGCGGGTGCGTATACGTATAATGAACCGGGTCGCACCTGGTACATGAGCGTAAACACAAGATTCTGATACAGGCAGTGACCTCCCCCTCTCCCTGTGGGAGAGGGTTGGGGTGAGGGCATCAGTCCGCACAATTCAGAGGGAAAAACCATGCACACCGCCCACAGCACATTTTCTCTCGCCGGCCTCACCCTCCACCGCATCACCTTCGACCCCGCCACCTTCACCGACGCCGATCTCCTCTGGCTCCCCCATCACGCCCAGCTCGCTGACGCCGGACGTAAACGCAAGGCTGACCATCTGGCAGGACGCATCGCCGCCGCGCACGCCTTGCCTGACCACACCGTTCCCGCCATCGGCCCCAGCGGGGAACCGCTCTGGCCGGACGGAATTTCCGGCAGCATCACCCACAGCGGCACGGAGGCGATGGCTGTCGTCGCGCCATACCCTGCGCTTATCGGTATCGATAGTGAAGCGATCCTCGCCGAAAATGAAGCAAGGGAAATCAAAGATGGCATTATAGATGCCCATGAAGAGCGTGTGATTTCCCGTTCCGGTTACCCGTTCGCCCTCGCCCTGACGCTGGTTTTCAGCGCCAAAGAGAGCCTGTTTAAGGCCCTCTTTCCGCAGGTGCAGGCTTACATCGGGTTTGACAGCGCGCGCGTCACCCTGCTCGACGATAACACGCTCACGCTGGCATTGACCCGTCAACTGTCAGGCTTTAACGAAGGCACCGCCTTCACCCTGCACTGGCAACTGCGCGGTGAGCAGGTCATCACCCTGCTGTCACACGTTCCTGCCGACGCGCCTTCACGCTGGTCACCACAAACGTCACGATAAACACCACCGCGAACAGGACCACTATGGTCGGCGCGGGCGCACTGTCGAGATAAAACGAGGCATACACGCCGCTGACCGACACCAGTATTGATACCGCCACTGCCACCAGCAGCGCCATGTGAAAGCGTCGGGCGATCAGCACCGCCACCGCGCCGGGGGCAATCAGCAGCGAAATCGACAGAATAATCCCCACCGCCTTCAGCGTCGCCACGATGGTCAGCGATACCATGCACAGTAAGCCATAGTGCAGCCAGCGGGCGCGCAGGCCGCTCGCCTGCGCCTGCTGATAGTCAAAGCAGAACAGCAGAAAATCGCGCCATTTCAGGCCAATCACCAGCGCAATCAGCCCCGCGACGAGACCGCTTTGCAGAATGTCCATCCCGTTAATGCCCAGCATATCGCCGAACAGAATGTGGTCGAGATGCACCTCAGGTTTGACGGCGATATAGAGGATCAGCCCCGCGCCGAACATCCCGGAAAAGACGATCCCCATCACCGTATCCTGCTTGATGCGGCTATTGTCCTTGAGGTAGCCGGTGGCGACCGCGCAAAACAGACCGGCAACGAACGCGCCCAGCGCCAGCGGCAGGCCCATCACCCACGCCAGCACCACGCCGGGAAACACCGCGTGGCTCATGGCGTCGCCCATCAGCGCCCAGCCTTTCAGCACCAGAAAAACCGACAGCAGCGCGCAGGGCACGGCTACCAGAAGTGAAATCAGCAGCGCGTTGTTCATGAACGCAAACTGGAAGGGTTCAAGGAGCAGCGCCATCATGGATGTGCCTCCTTCGCGCGACGACGGCTGGCGAGCAGCCCGTGCTTCGGCGCAAAAACGAACGCCAGCAGGAACAGCAGCGTCTGGGCGACCACAATAATGCCGCCGGTGGCGCCGTCCAGGTAATAGCTGGCCCACGCGCCGAGGAAGCTGGTGAGGCTGCCAATGGTGACGGCAATCATCAGCAGACGCGGGAAGCGGTCGGTGAGCAGCCACGCGGTTGCGCCGGGCGTAACCACCAGGCAAATCACCAGAAACGCGCCGACGGTTTGCAGCGCCGCCACGGTGGAGACCGCCAGCAGCGTGAAGAACAGGATCTTCAGGCGCTCAGGGCGCAGGCCGATGGCGCGGGCGTGGTTCTCATCAAAAAAGGTCACCATCAGATCTTTCCATTTGAACAGCAGGATAACCATCGACACCACGCCGATAATCGCCAGCTGGACGATATCCTCCGGTGCGATAGCCAGAATATTGCCGAGCACGATGGTCTGAATATTCACCGAGGTTGGGTTGAGCGAGACCATAAACAGCCCCAGCCCGAAAAAAGAGGAGAAGATCAGCCCGATAATGGCGTCCTCCTTCAGGCGGCTGCGCTGGTTGAGAAACAGCATGCTGCCCGCCGCCAGCCCGCCCGATAAAAACGCCCCCAGCGAGAACGGCAGCCCGAGCATGTAAGCCCCCGCCACGCCCGGCACGATGGAGTGCGAGAGCGCATCGCCGATCAGCGACCAGCCTTTGAGCATCAGGTAGCAGGAGAGAAACGCGCACAGCCCACCCACCATCGCCGAGACCCACATCGCGTTGAGCATGTACTCATAGCCGAAGGGTTCGAGAAGCGCGTTCATTTTGCCTCCTGCCGGTGCGTCACGAAGGGCCGCTCGTCGTCGGTGATAATGCGGTCTTCAGAACCGCTGAGCACCACGTGGCGCAGCACGCCGCTGAAGGCGCGCTCAAGGTTTTCGGCGGTGAAGGTGGTTTCCGTCGGACCGCTCGCCAGCACGGTGCCTTTGACCATCACCGTGTAATCGCAAAACTCCGTGACCGAGCCTAAATTGTGGGTCGAGACCAGCATGGTTTTGCCCTCGTCGCGCAACTCGCGCAGCAGGCTGATGATTCTGGCTTCGGTTTTAACGTCCACGCCGGTAAACGGCTCGTCGAGCAGGATCACCTCGCCCTGCTGGGCAATCGCCCGCGCCAGAAAGACGCGCTTCTTTTGTCCGCCGGAGAGCTCGCCAATCTGCCGGTGGCGCAGCTCGAGCATATCCACGCGCTTCAGGGCGTCGGTCACGATCTGCCGATCCTGCGCTTTAGGCCGCCGCAGAAATCCCATATGCCCGTAGCGCCCCATCATCACCACGTCCTCGACCAGCACCGGAAACGACCAGTCGACCTCTTCCGACTGCGGCACGTAGGCGACCAGGTTCTGGCGCAGCGCCCGATGAGGCGGCAGCCCATTGAGGGTGATAGTGCCGCTCGCCGCCCGCACAAAGCCCATCACCGCCTTAAACAGCGTGGACTTGCCGGAGCCGTTCACCCCCACCAGCGCGGCAATCGATCCGCCGGGCACGCTGAACGACGCATTGCGCAGCGCCGTGTGGCCGTTGCGGTAGGTCACGGTTACGTCCGTGACGACAATCCCCTTCTGCATGGTCACTCCTTCATGCCGTCGCGAATGCCCTGCACCAGCGTGCGGGTGGTCACGTTCAGCAGATCGATATAGGTCGGCACCGGGCCGTTTTCCGCACTCAGGGAGTCAACGTACAGCACGCCGCCGTAGTGGGTGCCGGTTTCCCGCGCCACCTGACGCGCCGGCTTATCGGAGACCGTGCTTTCGCTGAATACCGCCGGGATGCGATATTTCTTCACCAGATCGATCACCTTGCGCACCTGCTGCGGCGTCCCCTGCCGATCGGCGTTGATCGGCCACAGGTAAAGTTCCTTCATGCCCAGATCCCGCGCAAGATAGGAGAAGGCCCCTTCGCTGGTCACCATCCAGCGTTTGTCTTCCGGGATCGCCGCCACCTGCTTGCGCAGCGGTTCGAGGGTCGCGACGATCTTCTGCTTGTAGGCCTCAGCGTTGCGTTGGTAGACCTGCGCGTTGGCCGGGTCGTACTTCACCAGCGCGTCGCGGATGTTATCAACGTAAATCAGCGCGTTGTCCGGCGACATCCACGCGTGCGGGTTAGGCTTGCCGTCGTACGGCCCCTCGCTGATGCCCATCGGGGTGATGCCCTGGGTGACAATCACCTCCGGCACGCCGTTCAGATGCTGATAAAAACGCTGGAACCACAGCTCCAGGTTCATGCCGTTCGCCAGAATCAGCTGCGCCTTCTGCGCGCGCTTGATATCGCCCGGCGTCGGCTGGTACTCGTGGATTTCAGCGCCCGGTTTGGTGATGGAGGTGACTTCTGCGGCATCCCCCGCCACGTTTTTCGCCATATCCGCGATGACGGTGAAGGTGGTGATGACCTGGAACTTTTCAGCCGCCAGCGCGCCCGTGCTTGTCGTAGCCGTGAGCAGCGCGCCGAGCAACAGACGCTTTAATCCTTGCAGTGGGTGCATCGCAGAAGTCTCCTGAGGTGGTGAAATTCAAAGCAAAATTAGCCTGTGCTATAAGGTATAGCACAGGCTATATTTAAATGAAAATAGTTATCATTAAAGTTATGTCAATGAAGGGCGGGCCTGTCGGCGCTTCGCTTATCAGGCCTACGGAAAAGCAGTTTTGTAGGCCGGGTAAGCGCAGCGCCAACCGGCATAAGGGCGACTCACAGCCCGGCAAGTGCCTTGTAAAATGCAGGATTCTCCCGAATCACATTAAGTACCTTCGCCGCCAGCCCGGTTGGATTGCGGCGTTTGGACTCCCAGCTCTTTATCGTATCGACGCTCGTGCCAAGCGCCTTCGCCATTTCGCTTTGCGTGATATTGAGCTGCTCTCTGATGGCACGCACATCAGCAACTTCATAGCGGGTTACTCGGGAAGCGGCTTTTCTTCCGTTATGGATCTCAACGGCCTCTTCAAGCGAAGATTTTAATTCATTAAAAATACTCATTATTAGCCTCCACCTGCCTGATTAGGGTACATAGTACACCTCTCATTTACGGCACTGGAAGCAGTATTTTTCAGAATGGAAGTCAGCTTTTTAAGTTCTGCTTTCTCTGCCTCTGTCAGGCTGTCCTTTATGCATTTTGGATAGGCCATAATGAAATAGATCACCTCCTCCGTGGCCAGAAAGTAAATCACTCTGATACCCCCTCTCTTTCCCTTTGAGGCTGCCGCCATCCTTATTTTACGTAAACCACCCGTCTGCTGGATCAGGTCACCTTTATCAGGCCACGCAATAAGTTCCTTTTGCAGATCCTTTAATTCATCATCCGTAGCAATGCTTTTAATCTGTCGGGTAAAGAGTGATGTTTCGATAAACTCTATCGCATGACTCATCCATAGTTCCTTCCCTAAACGCAGCAAAAGGCCGAATGCTTCAACACCAGGCTCATGCTGCATGGTTACTCTTCCTTGAGTAATGCTGCGCCAAATAACTGTATTTATATACAGCTTAAAGGTATTTTAAGAATCCGTTTAGACATCCGGGAACATCACGCTATTCCCCGGCGCTTCCCTGTGCAGATGGATAAAGTTCAGGTGCCGTTCATACTGGTCCAGAATGTCCGTAATCACCTGCTCCTTGCTGTAATCCATCAGGTCATTCCCCTGGCTACCTTCCAGCAGGAACGTCTCCAGCCGGTAGTAGGTTGATTTCCCGCTGCGCGCCCGGTAGGTAAAGCCGGGTACCGAATACTGCTGCGGCCAGATCTGATAGACAAAGTTCTGCTCGTCGCCCATGTGCACCAGCAGATCCAGGTGCCCCAGGGTTTCGCCCTCCTCCGGCGGCAGGTTTTTCAGCTCCACGTACGCACCGCGCAGCTTCAGCTCCTGCGCCACCTCTTCCATCGCCGGGTAGCAGACCGTCTCCATCATCTGTTTGGTGTAGCGCGTGCCCGGGTAGTTCATCAGGCGCGACAGGCGTTTCTTCCAGCTCAGCCTGTCCTGGGCGCCCATTGGCCGCGGCGCGGTGTCGCGGCTGGCGCTGACGCGCCGATAGTCTTCCACCTTGAGCGATTTATACAGCCCGGCCATCACGAAGAAGATCACAAAGCTGAACGGCAGGCCCATGATCACCGTGGTGTTCTGCAGCGCCGAAATGCCGTTGGTCATCAGCATGCCGAGCGTCAGCAGGCCGATGGCGACCGACCAGAAGATGCGCAGCCAGTTCGGCGCGTCGCTGTTGATGTCCTTCAGCTTCGAGGTGAAGTTGCCCAGCACCAGCGCCCCGGAATCCGCCGAAGTCACGTAAAACAGCAGGCCGGTAATGGTCGCCACGGAGGCGCTAAAGGTAAACGCCGGATACTGCGCCAGCAGGCTGTAGAAGCCGCGCTCCGGGTGCGCCATCGCTTCCTGCGCGAAGGTCGCGTTGCCGTGGATGATCTCGTGCAGCGCGCTGTTGCCGAACACCGACAGCCACAGGAGGGTAAAGGTGAACGGGATAATCAGCGTGCCCATCACAAACTGACGAATGGTACGGCCACGCGAAATGCGCGCCAGGAACAGGCCAACAAATGGCGACCATGCGACCCACCACGCCCAGAAGAACAGGGTCCAGTTGTTCATCCACTCCACCGGGCGGTCAAAGGCGAAGCTGTTCAGCGTCATGCTCATGAAGCGGTTCACGTAGTCGCCCACGTTCAGCACCAGGGCGTTGAGCAGGAACGACGTGTCGCCCATAAACAGCACGAACAGGATCAGGCCCAGCGCCAGTGCCACGTTCAGCTCAGAGAGCACGCGGATGCCCTTATCCACGCCGGAGGTCACCGAAATGGTGGCGATAATCACCGAGAGCGCAATCAGCGCCGCTTTCGCCGCCATCGAATCTGGGATATCAAACAGCACGCTTAGCCCGTAGTTGAGCTGCACCACGCCAATGCCGAGCGTCGTCGCGATGCCGAAGATGGTGCCAATTACCGCCGCAATATCGACGCTGTGGCCAATCGGGCCATTAATTCTTTTCCCGAAAATCGGGTACAGCGCGGAGCGGATGGTGAGGGGCAAATTATAACGATAGCTAAAGTATCCTAGCGCCATGCCCATCAGGGCATACATCGACCAGCCCGTCAGGCCGTAGTGGAACAGCGTCCAGACCATCGCCTGGCGCGCGGCCTCCATCGTCTGCCCCGCCCCTTCCGGCGGCTGCATATACTGCGTGACCGGCTCAGCTACCGAGAAGAACATCAGGTCGATGCCGATGCCCGCGGCAAACAGCATCGCCGCCCAGCTCAGCAGGCTGAACTCGGGCTTGGACTGCTCTGGCCCGAGCTTCACCGAGCCGAAGCGCGAGCAGGCAATGCAGACCACGAAGACGATATAGAGCGTCGCCGCCAGCAGGTAGTACCAGCCGAAGGTCTTCGACACCCAGTTCAGGGTGCGGCCAATCCACTCGGCAGAAAAATCGTTAAAGAAAATGGTTGTCAGGGAAAACAACAAAATCAGCCCGGCGGACGTATAAAAAACGACCGGGTTGATTTTGTCTTTTTCTCTGTCTTGTGAAAGGTCTGTCATCCAGTATCCCCACTGTTTTTGTAACTATTGAAATCCAAAATCGCAACAATTAAGACACATTTTATATTGAACGTCCAATCAAAAACCGCTTTAATAGATTACCAACGCTGATGAATGGAGTGGCAAAAATGCCCAAAGTGGGGATGCAGCCGATCCGGCGCAGGCAGCTTATCGACGCCACGCTGGAAGCAATTAATGAAGTGGGCATGCATGACGCAACCATTGCGCAGATCGCCCGTCGGGCGGGCGTGTCCACGGGGATCATCAGCCATTATTTCAAAGATAAAAACGGCCTGCTGGAAGCGACCATGCGCGACATCACCGGCCAGCTGCGCGATGCGGTATTAAGCCGCTTACGCGCCCTGCCGAACGGCAGCGCGGAGCAGCGTTTGCAGGCGATTGTCGGCGGCAATTTTGATGAAACCCAGGTCAGCGGCGCGGCGATGAAGGCCTGGCTGGCCTTCTGGGCGAGCAGCATGCATCAGCCGATGCTCTACCGTTTGCAGCAGGTCAGCAGCCGCCGGTTGCTCTCAAATCTGGTGTACGAGTTCCGCCGCGAGCTGCCGCGTGAACAGGCTGAAGAGGCGGGCTACGGGCTGGCGGCGCTGATCGACGGGCTGTGGCTGCGCGCCGCGCTCAGCGGCAAACCGCTGGACAAAACCCTCGCGCAATCGCTCACCAGCCACTTTATCAGCCAGCATTTACCGACCGAATAACCGAGGAGGAAGCATGTCCCGAATGGCAGAACAGCAGCTTTATATCAATGGTGGTTATACATCCGCCACCAGCGGTCGCACCTTCGAGACCATCAACCCGGCCAACGGTGAAGTTCTGGCGAGCGTGCAGGCCGCCGGGCGCGAAGACGTGGACCGCGCCGTAGAGAGCGCAAAGCGCGGGCAAAAAATCTGGGCGGCGATGACCGCCATGGAGCGCTCGCGCATCCTGCGTCGCGCCGTCGACATCCTGCGCGAGCGCAACGACGCGCTGGCGAAGCTGGAGACCCTCGACACCGGTAAGGCGTTTTCTGAAACCTCGACCGTCGACATCGTCACCGGCGCGGACGTGCTGGAGTACTACGCGGGGCTGATCCCGGCGCTGGAAGGCAGCCAGATCCCGCTGCGCGACACCTCATTCGTCTACACCCGCCGCGAGCCGCTGGGCGTGGTGGCGGGCATCGGCGCGTGGAACTACCCGATCCAGATCGCCCTGTGGAAATCCGCCCCGGCGCTGGCGGCGGGCAACGCGATGATCTTCAAGCCGAGCGAAGTGACCCCGCTCACCGCCCTGAAGCTGGCAGAAATCTACACCGAGGCGGGCCTGCCGGACGGCGTGTTTAACGTCCTGCCGGGCGTGGGCGCGGAAACCGGCCAGTACCTGACCGAGCATCCGGGCATTGCCAAAGTCTCCTTCACCGGCGGCGTCGCCAGCGGCAAAAAGGTGATGGCGAACGCAGCGGCCTCGTCTCTGAAAGAGGTGACGATGGAGCTGGGCGGCAAATCGCCGCTGATTGTGTTTGACGATGCGGATCTGGATCTCGCCGCAGACATCGCCATGATGGCCAACTTCTTCAGTTCCGGACAGGTGTGCACCAACGGCACCCGCGTGTTCGTGCCTGCAAAATATAAGGCCGCGTTTGAGCAGAAAATCGTCGAGCGCGTAGGCCGCATCCGCGCAGGCGATCTGTTCGATGA
This sequence comes from Enterobacter sp. IF2SW-B1, assembly GCF_001743375.1. NCBI lineage: Bacteria > Pseudomonadati > Pseudomonadota > Gammaproteobacteria > Enterobacterales > Enterobacteriaceae > Enterobacter > Enterobacter sp. IF2SW-B1. The sequence goes on from NZ_MJAA01000010.1 coordinate 153,622, forward strand.
AAACACCAACTTTGGCCCGATGGTCAGCTTCCCGCATCGCGACAGCGTGATGCGCTACATCGCCAAAGGCAAAGAACAAGGCGCGCGCGTGCTGTGCGGCGGCGACGTGCTGAAGGGCGACGGATTTGATAACGGCGCGTGGGTGGCCCCGACCGTGTTCACCGACTGCACCGACGAGATGACCATCGTGCGCGAAGAGATCTTCGGCCCGGTGATGTCCATCCTCACCTATGAAAGCGATGAAGAAGCCATTCGCCGCGCCAACGACACCGACTACGGTCTGGCGGCGGGCATCGTCACCGCCGATCTGAACCGCGCCCACGGCGCCATTCATCAGCTTGAAGCGGGCATCTGCTGGATCAACACCTGGGGTGAATCCGCCGCGGAGATGCCGGTTGGCGGCTACAAGCACTCCGGCATTGGCCGCGAGAACGGCGTGATGACGCTGCAGAGCTACACCCAGGTGAAGTCCATCCAGGTTGAGATGGGTAAATTCCAGTCCATATTTTAACCGGGAGGTTTATTTGCAATTTGACTACATCATTATCGGGGCCGGCTCTGCCGGCAACGTACTGGCTACACGACTGACTGAAGATCCGAACACCACCGTCCTGCTGCTTGAGGCGGGCGGGCCGGACTACCGCTTTGATTTCCGCACCCAGATGCCCGCCGCGCTGGCCTTCCCGCTGCAGGGCAAGCGCTACAACTGGGCGTACGAAACCGAGCCAGAACCCTTCATGAACAACCGCCGCATGGAGTGCGGACGCGGAAAAGGGCTGGGCGGCTCGTCATTGATCAACGGCATGTGCTACATCCGCGGTAACGCGATGGACCTCGACCACTGGGCGAAAGAGCCGGGCCTGGAGCACTGGAGCTACCTCAACTGCCTGCCCTACTACCGCAAGGCAGAGACCCGCGACGTGGGGCCGAACGACTACCACGGCGGCGACGGTCCGGTGAGCGTTACCACCTCTAAGCCGGGCGTAAACCCGCTGTTTGAAGCAATGGTGGAAGCAGGCGTGCAGGCGGGCTATCCGCGCACCGACGATCTCAACGGCTACCAGCAGGAAGGCTTCGGCCCGATGGACCGCACGGTCACGCCGCAGGGCCGACGCGCCAGCACCGCGCGCGGCTATCTGGATCAGGCGAAACCGCGCCCAAACCTGACTATCCGCACCCACGCCATGACCGATCGCATCCTCTTTGAGGGCAAGCGCGCGGTTGGCGTTGAGTGGCTGGAAGGCGAGAGCACCATTCCGTCAAAAGCGACGGCGAATAAAGAAGTCCTCCTGTGCGCAGGCGCCATTGCGTCACCGCAGATCCTCCAGCGTTCCGGCGTAGGCAACGCTGAGCTGCTGAAGCAGTTCGATATCCCGCTGGTGCATGATTTACCCGGCGTGGGAGAAAACCTGCAGGATCATCTGGAGATGTACCTCCAGTATGAATGTAAGGAGCCGGTTTCCCTCTACCCTGCCCTGCAGTGGTGGAACCAGCCGAAGATTGGCGCGGAGTGGCTGTTTGGTGGCACCGGCGTGGGTGCGAGCAATCACTTCGAAGCAGGCGGATTTATCCGCAGCCGCGAGGAGTTCGAGTGGCCGAACATTCAGTACCACTTCCTGCCGGTAGCGATTAACTACAACGGCTCAAACGCGGTGAAGGAACACGGCTTCCAGTGCCACGTCGGCTCCATGCGCTCCCCGAGCCGTGGACACGTGCGCATTCAGTCGCGCGATCCGCACCAGCATCCGGCGATCCTGTTCAACTATATGTCCCACGAGCAGGACTGGCAGGAGTTCCGCGACGCGATCCGCATTACCCGCGAGATCATGCACCAGCCCGCGCTGGACAAGTACCGCGGCCGCGAAATCAGTCCGGGTATTGACTGCCAGACCGACGAACAGCTGGACGAGTTTGTGCGTAACCATGCCGAAACCGCGTTCCATCCGTGCGGCACCTGCAAAATGGGCTATGACGAGATGGCGGTGGTTGACGGTGAAGGCCGCGTTCACGGGCTGGAAGGATTACGCGTGGTGGATGCGTCGATCATGCCGCAGATTATTACCGGCAACCTGAACGCCACCACGATTATGATCGGTGAGAAAATTGCTGATGCGATTCGCGGGCGCGAGCCGCTGGCGAAGAGCACGGCGGCGTATTATGTGGCCAACGGGGCGCCGGTCAGACGCTGAGGATATTTCCCCTCCCCCTGGCCCTCTTCCATACGGGAGAGGGCTTCCCACCCAAAATTTATTTTTATTTTCCTGCATCCAGTTCACCCCCTCCCCTCGTATATGTGTATGTGAGCAATCCCTTTGCTCCCTAAACCGAGGAAAGATGATGAAAAAGCTAACCCGTGTTGCACTCGTCACCAGCGCTTTACTCTTCTGTGCAGGCACATCAGCCGCCATGACGTCAGGCTCCGTGATGGTAGGCGGAGCGGAAATGTTCCCGAGCAAAAATATCGTTGAAAACGCCGTGAACTCGAAAGATCACACCACGCTGGTGGCCGCCGTCAAAGCGGCTGGACTGGTGGATACGCTTCAGAGCAAAGGGCCATTCACCGTGTTTGCGCCGACCAATGCGGCGTTTGCGAAATTGCCTGCCGGCACGGTCGAGAACCTGGTCAAACCCGAAAACAAAGCCACGCTCACCAGCATCCTAACCTATCACGTGGTTGCCGGTAATTACGATATGAAGGCGCTGGAGCAGAAAATTAAACAGGGCGGCGGACACGCGGAGTTGAAGACCGTTAACGGTCAGCCACTGTGGATCATGAGCAACGGCCCGCACAACATTCAGCTTAAGGATGGTAAAGGCAATGTGGCGAACATTAGCACCTATGACGTTCATCAAAAAAACGGCGTGATCGATGTAATTGATACCGTCCTGATGCCTAAGTAGTTGTCTATACTTCGGAAGTGTGACGTTACCTTCCGGGAAAAACATGGATAACGCGCTGACAGAACAGCAGCAGAAATTAATGCAGGCGGTCGCAAACGGCGATCGCCGCGCATTTGAACAAATCTATCGACTCACATCGCCACACCTGTTTGCCGTCGCGCTGCGCATGCTGCGCGACCGCGCGTGGGCAGAAGAGATCCTTCACGACTGTTTTATCACCGTCTGGAGTAAAGCCGAAACCTACAACGCTGCACTGAGCACCCCGATGACCTGGCTTACGCATATTGTTCGCAATCGCTGTATTGACTGGCTGCGCAGCGGGCAAACCCGCGCTGCCGAACGCGAGTCGCCGTATAACGAAGCGCTTATGCCCGGCGAGAACGATGAGCAGAATAACTGGCACGACGATGCGCAGGCAGAGCGTCTTAGGCATTGTCTCGAACATTTGAGCAGCGAGCAGCGCCAGAGCATTACGCTCGCCTACTATCAGGGAATGTCTCACAGCGACATTGCCGACTGGCTCCAGCAGCCTGTAGGCTCGGTGAAAAGCTGGATACGTCGGGCAATGGACCATCTTCGGGAGTGCGTGGGGCTATGAATGACGCAGAAAAACGCGACGACATGCTGGCAGCAGAGTATGCCCTCGGCACGCTGCGGGGAGGAGCACGGCTTCAGTTCCAGAAAAGGGTCCTCCGTGAACCGGCTCTGGCCGCCCGCGTGGCGTACTGGCAGGACATGTTCAGCACGCTGGATAGTCATCTTGTGCCCGTCCCTCCACCCGAGACGGTGTGGAAAAGAATCGCCCTCGACCTGCCGCCCAAAAAGCCTTTACGCCAAAGTCGGCCTTATCTCGGCTGGATGGTTGCGGCCTCACTCGCCGCCCTGACGGTCGTTGCCTGGTATGCCACCCGAGCCCCGGAACTCGCTCCGCTGATGGTACTCAACGATGCCCAACAGCACGGGCAGTGGGTCGTCAGCGCGGACGCCAGCCGCCAGCACCTGAGCATTGCCCCGCTTCGACCGACAGCTGTCGCCGCGCAACACAGCCTGCAGCTTTGGCTGATCCCAGGCGGGCAGGCGCCGGTATCCATGGGGCTGCTGCATAACGACATCCCCACACGCGTCACCCTCAGGAACGCAACGCTCCCTGCTGACGCCACGATAGCCATAAGCCTTGAACCAGAGGGCGGATCGCCCACCGGCCTCCCCACAGGCCCGGTGCTTTACAGTGGCAAACTGTAATCCTCAGGCCCTGTTTGCAGGGCCGCTATCGTTCCCCCCTTTTATTTATATAATATTCTCGGTTACCTATAAGAATTAAATATTAGGCCTGCAATTAATTTAATTATTAAAAAACGACATTGACAGACGCTTCCGTACTCCATTAAGTTTTAAACGAACATCATTTTATTCCCGATACACAATATATCAAAAATCGCATTAATGAATTTATCATTATTCATTAATTCTTCTCTGCCTTTTATTTTTTGCATCACTCAATAGCGAGATAAGATCATGAATATTAGTGCAAATAAAGTTGTTGTCATCACCGGTGCCAGCAGCGGTATTGGTCAGGCCATTGCCCTCCATTTAGCGAATAACGCGTTTTCGCTGGTGCTGGTGGCGCGCCGTCTGGACAGAATTAATGCTCTGGTGGATCAGATTATTCAGCAGGGCGGCAAGGCGATTGCCGTAAAGGCCGACGTGACCCGTCAGGAAGAGGTGCAGCGCGCCATTGACGCTGCCGTTGCCGCATACCAGCGCGTGGATGTGGTGATCAATAACGCGGGCTTTATGGCTATCGCCCCCCTCAGCGAGCTGAAAACCGACGAATGGGACAAGATGATTGATACCAATCTGAAGGGCGTGCTGTACGGCATCGCTGCCGCGCTCCCGGTGTTCCAGCGTCAGGGCAGCGGGCATTTTATTAACGTTGCCTCCGTTGCGGGCATCAAGGTGCTGGCCCCTGGCGGCGTGGTGTATAGCGCCACGAAATTCGCCGTCCGCGCGCTGAGCGAAGGCTTACGTCAGGAGGCAGGTAAAACTATCCGCACGACGCTAATTTCGCCCGGCGCCGTCGAAAGCGAACTGCAATTCGGCAGCTCTGACGAAGACAGCAAAAAATTTCTCCATGAGTTTTATAAGCAGGCTATTCCGGCTGACGCAGTTGCCCGCGCGGTTTTATTTGCCATAGAACAGCCTGGCGACGTTGATATTAATGAAATTGTTGTGCGTCCAACGCAGGAAGAATTTTAGCCTGCGTTAAATAATGCTGAATGAGGTGTCATTATGATTAAATCATTAACGTCCTTATCAGATCTCAATATGCGAACGGGTGCCGATATTCTTCTTGAAGTGCTGGAGAGTGAAGGCGTGGAATATATTTTTGGCAACCCCGGCACCACCGAACTTCCGCTCATTGATGCCCTGCTTCGCCATGAAAATATTCACTATATTCTGGCGCTTCAGGAGAGCACCGTGGTGGCGATTGCCGACGGCTATGCGAAAGCCTCCGGCAAAACGGGCTTTATCAATTTGCATACCGCCAGCGGCCTGGGGCACGGCATGGGGAATCTCATTAATTCGCGGATTATGAAAACCCCGCTGGTGGTGACCGTTGGACAGCAGGATACGCGACACTACGTCCGCGACCCGCTTCTGTATGATGATATTGTTTCCATCGGCTCTCCAGTCATGAAGTGGGCGCAGGAGGTCACCAGCGCCGACCAGCTCCCGGTGCTGGTGCGCCGCGCGTTTCACGCTGCCAGCTATCCTCCTGGCGGCCCGGTGCTGCTCTCCCTGCCGATGAACGTGATGGAAGAGCTGAGCGACGCCGGGATACAGACGGCGTCGAGAGTAAACTACCACACCGTTGCGGGCTCGCTGGACGAGCTGGCGGAGGCGCTCAGCGAGATCGCGCCGGGCAGGATCATGATTGTGGCGGGCGATGAGGTGCACTCCAGCGGCTCGACGCAGGAAATTGTACAGCTGGCGGAAGCGCTCGGCGCCCACGTCTACGGCTCCTCCTGGCCGCTGAATTTGCCATTTCCCACCCAGCACGCGCTCTGGCGAGGCAATATGCCTACCACCGCCAGCGAAATCGCCAGCGTCATCAATGCCTACGATGCCGTATTTATCATCGGCGGCAGAAGCCTGATCACCATTTTGTACAGCGAAGGCGAGGCCATTCCGGCAACCTGCGCGGTGTATCAGCTCTCGGCGGATATGTACGAGCTTGGCCGCACCTATGCCACTCGCCTTTCGGTGATGGGGGATATCAAACTGTCCCTGCACGAACTGCTGCCGAAGCTTGAGCAGCGCCTGATCGCCAATACGCTGGCCCACCAGCAGCTGCTGGTGGCGGCCCGCGACGAACGTGAGAAGGAGTGGCAGTTGCAGGAAGAACGTCTGGCCGCCGAGCGGCTTCGCCCGGCCCTTTCGCCGATGGTCGCAGCCTGGGAGGTCATCCGATCCATTCCGGCGGGTACCACCATCGTTGATGAGGCGATAGCGACCGCCAGGCATGTCCGCCGGTTCATCTCTGACCAGCAGCATCAGCGCTACTACTTTATGCGCGGCGGCGGACTGGGCTGGGGGATGCCTGCCTCCGTGGGGCATTCGCTGGGACGCGGACAGGAGCCGGTGGTCTGCCTGATCGGCGACGGGGCCTCCCTGTACTCGCCGCAGGCACTCTGGACGGCAGCACACGAAAATCTGCCGGTCACCTTTATCGTCATGAATAACAGGGAGTACAACATCCTGAAAAACTTTATGAAGAGCCAGGCCGACTACAGCTCAACGCGGCTGGGCCGTTTTATCGGGATGGACCTCGTGAACCCGCATATCGATTTTCAGTCGCTGGCCACCGCCATGGGCGTCCACTGCTGCCGGGTGACCGAGGCGGCGGATATCGCCGAAGCGGTAACGCGCGGCCTGCAGTCCGGAAAAACCAACCTGATTGAAATCGCGATTTCCGCGGATTAGCCGCGTGGTTGGGCTGTACCCTACATAAAAACTTATAACCGAAACGCCTCAAGCCGCTTTATCTGACGCCCTTCCTCGTCAAAATTCTCCGCCGCCAGCCAGGCGCGCAGCTCCGCGTCTCTTTGCGGCCATTCGCCATCAATAATAGAAAGCATATCGCTGTCGCGGTTGCGGCCTTTCCGCACCAGCCGCTGGCGTAAGCGTCCTTCCCAGACGAACCCAAGCCGCTCCGCGGCGCTGCGCGATGCGGTATTCATCGAGTCGCACTTCCACTCCAGCCGTCGGTATTTGTGGTCAAAGGCGTTTTTCAGCAGCAGCCACACCGCCTCGGTGCCGATACGGGTGCCTTTCATCCTGCGCGACCAGGTGACGTGGCCGATCTCCACCGAGCCCTGAAAGCGCTCGATCGCCATGTAGCTCACCAGTCCGACCGCATTTTCAGTGCGTAAATCCATCACGGCGAAGGGCACCAGGTCATCATCCATCACCTTTCCGGACACCCAGTGTGCGGTGGCTTCCACGCTTTCAGGCCGGTTGCTGGCAAGCCACGTCCAGTCGCTGTCGTCGCCCAGCGCGTAGGCCTCAAAGAGATCCGCCGCGTGACGCCCGGCGTCCAGCGGCTCAAGACGGCAATACTGCCCGGTCAGCGCCGTGCGGGTTAATACCTGCGCGCACTTCCAGTCCGGGACGAGATCGTTAACGGTTTGACCATATTGATTGATTTCGGGCACGGGGGTGACTCCCTGAAAGGTAAGGATTTTGTTATAGCAGGTTAAAAGGGCGGCGAAAAGAGAGGCGTTTAATAACCAGGCCGCATGCGATATATCCGCATGGCATAAGCAAAGCAGAATTTCGACTTTGAAGAAATGTGGAGTCGACCTAACGTAGCGGAGCATAAAACAATCACAATATATTCTTCTCAGGGATCGCTATGACAAAAAAACTGTTGCCGTTACTGATGCTGGCTGCGCTCTCAGGCGCTACCCACGCCGCTACGCCGCCGACGACGCTGGTGGTTGCTCAGGGTCTTGATGACATCGTGAGCCTCGACCCGGCCGAAGCCAACGAGCTCTCCAGCATCCAGACCGTGCCGAGCCTGTACCAGCGTCTGGTGCAGCCGGACCGCGATAATCCGGAAAAAATCACGCCGGTTCTGGCAGAAAGCTGGGACGCGGATGCAGCAGCAAAAACCCTGACCATCAAGCTTAAACCCGATGCAAAATTCGCCTCCGGCAACCCGCTGCGTCCGGAAGACGTGATTTTCTCTTATACCCGCGCCGTGACGCTGAACAAATCCCCGGCCTTTATCCTCAACGTGCTGGGCTGGGACGCGAGCAACATCGCCAGCCAGCTGAAAAAGGTGGACGATCATACCCTCCAGCTTCACTGGACGGCGGACGTTAGCCCCTCGGTGGCGCTGAATATCCTCTCCACGCCGATAGCCTCTATCGTCGATGAAAAGCAGGTCGCCGCAAACGTCAAGGATAACGACTTCGGCAATGCCTGGCTGAAAATGCACTCGGCGGGCAGCGGTGCGTTCAAAATGCGCGTCTATCAGCCGCATCAGGCCATCGTGCTGGAAGCCAACGATTCCGCCCCCGGCGGCGCGCCGAAGCTCAAAAGCATCATCATTAAAAACGTTCCCGATCCGGCTTCACGCCGCCTGCTGATCCAGCAGGGGGATGCGGACGTGGCGCGCGATCTGGGTGCAGACCAGATTAGCGCCCTGGACGGCAAGCCGGGCGTGAAGGTGCTGAGCATTCCGTCCGCCGAGCAGAATTACCTGGTGTTTAACACCGGCAACAGCGCCAATCCGCTGCTGAACAACCCGGCGTTCTGGGAAGCGTCGCGCTGGCTGGTCGACTATGACGGCATCACGAAGAACCTGCTGAAAGGCCAGTATTTTGTTCACCAGAGCTTCCTGCCGGTCGGCCTGCCGGGCGCGCTGGAAGACAATCCGTTTAAATTTGATCCGGCAAAAGCGAAGGCAATCCTCGCCAAAGCGGGCATTAAGGACGCGCACTTCACGCTGGACGTGGAGAACAAGCCGCCGTTTATCACTATTGCCCAGTCGATGCAGGCGAGCTTTGCTCAGGGTGGCGTGAAGGTGGATCTGCTGCCTGCCGCCGGGAGCCAGGTCTATGCCCGCGTGCGCGCTAAGCAGCATCAGGCGGCGATTCGTCTGTGGATCCCGGACTACTTCGATGCGCACTCAAACGCCAGCGCCTTCGCGTGGAACGACGGGAAGTCCAGCACCGTGGCCGGTCTGAACGGCTGGAAAATCCCGGAGCTGAATAAGGCCACGCTGGCGGCGGTTGCCGAACCGGATCCGGCGAAGCGTCTGGATCTGTACAAGAAGATGCAGGAACAGCTGCAGCAGAGCTCGCCGTACGTGTTCGTCGATCAGGGCAAAACCCAGATCGCGGTGCGCGATAAGGTGAAGGGATATCAGCAGGGGCTGAACGCGGATATGGTCTGGTACGATCGCGTCACGAAGTAGCCCTTGTTGCCGGGTGGCGTTGCGCTTACCCGGCCTGTGTTCTCGGTTTTTGTAGGCCGGGTAAGGCGAAGCCGCACCCGGCATGAAGAGATTTCCCATGCCACATCTTTCCACCCGCGTGCTTCAGGGTCTGCTGACCCTGCTGCTGACGCTCTTCGGGCTGCTGCTCGTCACGTTTGCGCTTTCGGCGTTTTCCCCGGTCGATCGCGTGCTGCAGATCGTCGGGGATCACGCCAGCCAGTCAACGTACGATCAGGTTCGCCACCAGCTCGGGCTGGATCGTCCCCTACCCGTGCAGTTCTGGCACTATCTGCAAAATCTCGCCCACGGTGATTTAGGCACCGCCAGCGCCACCGGGCAGCCGGTGCTGCAGGATCTGCTGCACGCCTTCCCCGCTACACTGGAGCTGGCGACGTTGGCGCTAATCATTGGGTCCGTGCTCGGCGTGACGGCCGGAGTGCTGTGCGCCCGCTACGCCGGTTCGCCGCTCGATGTCGCGATCAGAACGCTTACCCTGCTCGGCAACTCAGTGCCGATTTTCTGGCTTGGCCTGCTGATGCTGGCCCTGTTCTACGCAAAGCTGCAGTGGAGCGTGGGCCCCGGCAGGCTGGACGATATCTGGCAGTTCACCGTCGAGCCGCGCACCGGCTTTGCGCTGATAGACACCTGGCTTTCCGGCGATCGCGAGGCATTCCGCAACGCCATCAGCCACCTGGTGCTGCCGGTGCTGCTGCTGGCCTATTACTCGCTGGCAAGCATTACCCGCCTGACCCGCTCCGCCTGCCTCAGCGAAATGAACAAGGAGTACATCCTGCTTGCCCGCGCCAAGGGCGCCGGGGAGATGGCCATTCTGCTGCGCCACGTGCTGCCGAACATTCGCAGCACCCTGCTAACGGTGATCGCCCTGGCCTATACCAGCATGCTGGAAGGTGCGGTATTAACCGAAACCGTGTTCTCGTGGCCGGGCATTGGACGCTATCTCACCACCGCCCTGTTCGCCGGAGACACGACCGCGGTCATGGGCGGTACGCTGCTGATTGGCGTCTGCTTTGTGCTGATCAATAACCTTACCGACCTGCTTGTGCGGGCGACCGATCCCAGGGTGCGCTGATGCCGTTTTATCTCTTCTTACGCCGCCTGCGCCGCTCCCCTGCCGCCGTTTGCGGACTGACTGGCCTCGCGCTGCTGGTGTTTATTGCCCTGTTCGCGCCCTGGCTGGCGCCGGTAGATCCGAACTGGCAGGACGCTGCCGCGCGCCTGGAGGCACCTGGCGCCCGGCACTGGCTGGGCACCGACAGCTACGGGCGCGATCTGCTCTCGCGCCTGATTTACGGCACCCGTCCGGCGCTCGGGCTGGTGGCCCTGGTGACGGTCATTACCCTGCCCGCCGGGCTGCTGGTGGGCATTTTGTCCGGCTACTACGGCGGCTGGGTGGAGCGTATCCTGATGCGCTTTACCGACGTGGTGATGTCGATGCCGCGCCTGATCCTCGCCTTCGCGTTTGTGGCGATGCTTGGCCCGGGGCTGGTCAACGGCGCGCTGGCGCTGGCCTTAACCACCTGGCCCGCCTACGCGCGTCAGGCGCGGAGCGAGATTCAGCGTCTGCGCCACAGCGATTATCTGGCCGCCGCGGAGATGATGGGGATCCGCGGCCTGCGCCTGCTGGTCGGCCATATTCTGCCCCTGTGCCTGCCGTCCGCGATTGTGCGGCTGGCGCTGGATCTGGCGGGGATTATTCTGGCCGCCGCCGGTCTCGGCTTCCTCGGCCTTGGCGCGCGTCCGCCCATGGCCGAATGGGGGGCGATGATTGCCGACGGCATGCAGGTGATTTTCGACCAGTGGTGGATTGCCGCCATTCCGGGCGGCGCCATCCTGTTTGCCAGCCTGGCGTTTAACCTGCTGGGCGATGGCCTGCGCGACGTACTGGAGCCACAGCATGACTGAACACCGCGTTATCGTCGATGCGCTGAATATCGACTACCCCGCCGCGCGCGTGGTCAACAACCTGAGCTTTCGGCTTGGCAACGAGCGGCTGGCGCTGGTGGGAGAATCCGGCTCCGGTAAGTCGATGTCCGCCCGCGCCCTGATGGGTCTGGTGCGTAAACCCGGTATCGTGAGCGCGAACCGGCTTAACGTGCTTGGCAACGATCTGCTGACCCTGAACGCCCGCCGCTGGCAGGCGCTGCGCGGCAACGGGATTGCGATGGTCCTGCAGGACCCGCGCTACGCCCTAAACCCCGTGAAAAGCGTCGCCGCCCAGCTTGATGAGGCGCTCACGCTGCATCAGCGCCTGACGCGCCCGGAGCGTGCGGCGCGCATTCACGACATCATCCGCGCCGTCGGGCTGAACGAGAACGTGCTGTCACGCTATCCCGGCGAGCTTTCCGGGGGCATGGGCCAGCGGGTGATGATTGCGATTGCGCTGATCAACAATCCGCAGGTGCTGATTGCCGACGAACCGACCTCCGCGCTGGACGCCCGCCTGCGCAACCAGATCCTCGAGCTGCTGGTACAGCAGTGCGAAGAACGCCAGATGGCGATGCTGTTAATCAGCCACGATCTGCCGCTGGTGGCGGAGCACTGCGACCGCGTGCTGGTGATGTATCAGGGTGAAAAGGTCGATGAGATGGCGGCAAGCCAGCTTCCGCAGGCGACGCATCCGTACACGCGCACCCTGTGGACCTGTCGTCCAGACGCCCATACTTATGGACAGATGCTGCCGACGCTCGATCGTTCGCAGCTGTGGAAGGAGGCCAGCGATGGCGCTCGTTGAGGTTAACCAGGTGCAGGTCACCTTCGGGGAAAAAACGGCGGTCTCTGCCGCCAGCTTTAGCATAGAGAGAGGCGAGACGTTCAGCCTGATTGGCGAATCCGGCTGCGGCAAATCAACCCTTCTGCGCGTGCTGGCAGGGCTACAGCGCGAGTGGCGCGGCAGTATTGCGCTGCTGGGAGAAACGTTAACGCCAGGGCGCCGCTTTGAAGGCAATCTTCGCCGCAACGTGCAGATGGTGTTTCAGGATCCGTGGGCGTCGCTGCATCCAAACCACACCATTGCGCGCACCCTGTCGGAGCCGTTAAGCCTCCACGGTGAAACGCAGGTTGCGGAAAAGGTGGCGGATGCGCTGCAGCAGGTGGGGCTTTCCGCCGAGGCGGGCAGGCGCTACCCGCACCAGCTTTCCGGCGGCCAGCGCCAGCGCGTTGCCATTGCCCGGGCGCTGCTGCTGCGCCCGCAGCTTCTGCTGCTGGATGAACCGACCTCGGCGCTGGATATGTCGGTGCAGGCGGAAATCCTGAACCTGCTTAACCGCCTGAAGGCCGAGCATGAGATGACCTATCTGCTGGTGAGCCACGACGCGGACGTGATTGCCCATATGTCCGACCGGGCAGCGTTTATGGCGCACGGGGCGATTCAGAAGGTGTTTGACCGTGAGGCGATGTTACGGGGCGAGCACAGAATGGGTTAAGTTTTGCAGGCCGGGTAAGGCATCGCCGCCACCCGGCAAACCATCACTTCAGCAGCTTCACCGTCGCGTCGATGTCGATTTCATCTTCGGTAAAGATCATCGTCGTGTTCTGGAAGGTGGTGATCGCCAGCTTCTTCACCGTGCGCATTTCGCCCGGCTTCTTGTCGGATTTTGGTTTGATGCTGTTCATCAGCAGACCCACCGACAGCACCGCGTTCTCTTTGTCGATTTTGGTCTCAACGGGCTCTTCCTCGCTGAATACCACGAAGGATTTGATCGAGGTGAGCTTCACGCGCTCGCCTGCAATATAGAGGTGCTTACTTTCGGGGATCACCTTCACTGCGTAGGCGGAGAGGCCTTTGGTGTTGGTGGTTGGCTCGAAGGTCACCGCAGCGTCTTTTTTAATCAGATCGGGGTTCGCGACCTTAATCACATGAAAATAGCGGTTGTCGCCGTTTTCATCTTTGATAAATCCGAAGCCTTTATCTTTAAACCACGTTGTGATTGTACCGTTCATCGCTGTTACCGCCTGTCAGATCGTAATGACTAAAGTTTTGCAGCGCGCAGTGTAATGCACAATGGCGGAGGAGACAAAAAAAAGCCCCTGCGCGGAGGCAGGGGAAAACTCATGTCAGAGCTTATTAGAATTTAGTTGAACACCATCCCACCATCGATGAGCAGAGACTGGCCGGTCATATAGTCAGAGTCTGGCCCGGCAAGATATGAAACGCAGGCGGCAACATCTTCCGGTTCGGACAGGCGGCCAAGCGTAATGCGTTTGGCAAAGGTCTCGGTCCCGTAGCCGAGCGGTTTACCCGCCGCCTCGGAGACCTGACGGTCGATCTCCGCCCACATCGGCGTTTTAACGATGCCCGGGCAGTAGGCGTTAACGGTGATCCCCAGCGGAGCAAGATCCCGTGCGGCGGTCTGGGTTAAGCCGCGCACCGCAAATTTACTGGAACTGTAGACGGCCAGCTCCGGGTTGCCGGTATGCCCCGCCTGTGAGCAGGCGTTGATGATTTTGCCGCCGTGTCCCTCTTTGCGGAACGCGTCAATCGCGGCCTGAATGCCCCAGATCACCCCTTTCACGTTGATGTTGTAGACCTTGTCGACAATCTCCGGCGTGATGGATTCGATCGGCGTGGACGGCGCGACCCCGGCGTTATTGACGATAACGTTGAAGCCGCCCAGTTCGGTGCGGGCTTTCTCCACCGCCGCAAACACCTGCTCGCGGTCAGAGACGTCCACCTTCACGGCGACGGCCTTCCCGCCGCTGCGGATGATTTCATCGGCAACCGCTTTCGCCGTCTCTTCGTTGTAATCGGCGATAGCGACGGCAAAACCATCCTTCACCAGACGAAGCGCGATCGCTTTGCCAATCCCCTGGCCTGAGCCGGTTACGAGAGCCACTTTTTGCATTTCTCTGTCCTTATGTTGATTCACAAAATCTGGCTGAGATGGAGCTGGCCCATCAGCAGCGGGTTATCGCTGTAGTCGACGGGAATGGCCACCACGGCCGGGCCATCGACATCCATTGCGGCACGCAGCGTCGGTTCGAGCGCGTCGGCACTCTCGACGGCAAAACCTTTTGCGCCGAACGCGTCGGCATAGGCTTTGAAGTCGACCGGGCCGAACTCGACGCCGGAAAGACGCTGGTATTTTTTCTCTTCCTGAATGGCAACCATGTTGTAGGCGTTATCCACCCAGATGATGTGCAGCACGTTGGCGTTGAGGCGCACGGCGGTTTCCAGCTCCATGCTCGACTGCAGGAAGCCGCCGTCCCCGGAAACCGACACCACCTTGCGGCCCGGGTTGACCAGCCACGCGCCAATCGCCCACGGGAGCGCCACGCCCATGGTCTGCTGACCGTTGGAGATCATTACCTGACGCGCGCGGAAGCTGTAGAGGTAGCGGGCGATCCAGATGTGGAAGCTGCCCATATCGACGGTAAGCGTCACGTCGTTATTCACGATGTCCTGCATGGCGCGCACGATGCGCAGCGGATGCAGGGCAAACTGGTTAAGCGATGCGCCACGGCGGTCGAGGAGGTCCCGCTGATGCTGGCGATCAACCAGAATTTCCGAGGCGCGCTGGCTCAGTTCAAGCTTGTGCTCAATGCGGCTGGCGAGCAGGTTCAGCGTGGCGGCGATATCCCCCACCAGCTCCAGATCGGGAACATACTTGCGCTCCTCATAGGCGGGCAGCACGTCAATGTGCACCAGCGTGGCGTCGCCGCTGTTCCACATAGAAGGCTCGTACTCCACCGGGCTGTAGCCGATGCAGATAATCAGATCCGCCAGATGCAGCAGCCGGTCGCCCGCCTGGTTGTTAAACAGGCCGACGCGTCCGGCAAAGCGGGTGAAGTGCTCCTGATTGACCGCCCCGGCGGCCTGGTAGGTGCTGGTGACCGGGATACGGCTTTTCTCCAGCAGCTTGCGCAGCGCGGCGCTGTTGGCGGGCTGGCTGGCCATCAGGCCGAGTAAGATGACCGGGTTTTTGGCCTTTTCAATAAGCTTCGCCACGTCGTTAATGGCGGATTCCGGTGCCGGCCCCATCAGCGCGGGACCGCTGGCGGGCAAAATCGCCCCCGTGGTGGGCTGGTCGACAATATCCTGCGGCAGGCTGACGAACGCCCCGCCCGGCCTGCCGTGCTCGGCGGCGCGAAACGCGTTGGACACCACCTCGGCAATCGCGTCCGGGGAGTTCACTTCTACGGCGTATTTCGTCACCGGGCTGAACATCGCGACGGTGTCCATGCTCTGATGCACCAGCTTCGCTTTATCTGCCCGCTTCACCGCCCCGCCCAGCGCGACCACCGGGTCGCCTTCGCTGTTGGCGGTGGCAATACCGGTGATCAGGTTCGAACAGCCCGGTCCGGAGGTGACCAGTGCCACCCCGGCTTTGCCGGTCAACCGCCCCACTGCCGCCGCCATAAACGCCGCGTTGGCCTCGTGGCGTACGGGAATGATCTCGATGGAGGAGTCCAGCAGGGAGTCAAAGACCTTGTCGATTTTTGCGCCCGGGATCCCGAACACCTGCTTCACGCCCTGCGCTTCCAGCTGGCCGACAACCAAATCGGCGCCGTGCGCCCACTGACGTGACTGTTTCTCACTGTTCACGGTAGTTCTCCTGTTAGTTTTCGACGGCACGGATCGCCGCATCCAGATTGCTGGGGTGAAGGTTGGCCTGTAAAAAAGCGCTGTCGGCGGGCAGGTCGATCATCAGCTTGTGAATTTCACCGAAGGTGAGCACGCCGCTCTCCAGCTGGTAGTCGAGCAGATGCCCCCCGCCCTGACGGTCGTCGGTAATGAAATGTTCGTGGTAGCCCGCCACGTTGATGCCCTGCATATGCTGCGGGGTGCGGAACCCGACCAGCACCCCTTCACGCTGGTTAAAGCGGAACACCGGCTGGTCGTCCAGCACGTCGGTCATCGCGCGGTACGGCGGCTTCTGGCGCGGTACCGTGCGGGTGTGGGCGTGGCGGAAATTGCCGTCAATGCGCAACGCGCAGAACAGGTTATCAGAGGGGATCTGCTTGTCGATCGCGTCGTGGATCTGCTGGCGGCTGACCGGCGCATTGAAGGTGATACGGTACTGCGGCTGGAACCAGGTCATGACCGCGAACGGCGTTTTCTGCTCCGGCTTCGCGGCCCGGGCGCTGCCGTCGGCGCGCAGCTGGTAGACCTGGCTGCTGAAGGCAATCATTTCGCCATCCAGCTCGTTGAATGTGCCAAGACCAAAGTCGCCGTGCGCCAGCAGATCGGCGATGGTGGTCTCTCCTTCATACACGCCGCTTAGCAGGGCGCTCATTAGCGATGTCTGATAGATCACGCTGTCAGGATGCTGGGCGGAGAACCCGCGCAGGGTCTCGCACAGACTGGCTTCACAGTCGCAGGCAGATGAATGCACCATCATGCTCGTCCTCTTCAACTTTATTTAGAAAGGTTAAATAAATGTTGACCCGATTCAGCAGAGAGTTCCAATATAGAAACCATGCTGGTTTGAGACGTTTTAGATATGGAACTTCGTTATCTGCGGTATTTTGTCGCGGTTGCACGCGAGCGACACTTCACCAGGGCGGCCGAAGCGCTGGGTATTTCACAGCCTCCTCTGAGTCAGCAGATCAAACGGCTCGAAGAGGAAGTGGGCACGCCGCTGTTCAGGCGCCTGACGCGGGGCGTGGAGCTGACCGAAGCGGGAGAAGCCTTCTACGAGGACGCCTGCAAGATCCTGGCGCTGAGCGATGCCGCGCTGGAGAAAGCCCGCGGCATCGCGCGCGGGCTGAACGGCAACCTGTCGATTGGCATCACCAGCTCTGACGCTTTTCATCCCAAAATCTTTACCCTGATTCGCCAGTTTCAGGTGCAGAACATGGCAGTGCAGGTTCACCAGGTGGAAGCCAACATGTCGTCGCTGACCACGATGCTGGCGGAGGGTGAGCTGGATATCGCCTTTGTGCGCCTGCCGTGCGAAAGCAGCAAGGTATTCGAATTAAAAATCCTCGACCGGGAGCCAATGGTGGTGGCGCTGCATCGCGATCATCCCCTGGCGACGTGCGGCGATCTGGCGCTGGAGGAACTTCGGGATACGCCGGTGGTGTTGTTCCCGCAGGAAGTCGCGCCGGGGCTGTATGACCGGGTTTACGGCTGCTGCGAGCGAGCCGGAATAAACGTGCAGCGCGCGCTGCAGTCGTCGCAGCTTTCCTCTTCCCTGAGCATGGTCTCCGCCGGCGGCGGGTTCGCGCTGGTGCCGAAATCCATGGCGGCCATTTCACCACCGAATGTCACCTACCACGCGCTGCGCTCGCCGGAGCTTTATACCGATATCGCGCTCTGCTGGCGGCGCTTCGAACGTTCGCGGACGGTGAAGCGGTTTCTGGCGATGATGAGCGAGGATTAATGGTGCGGCGGTGCCCGGAAATGCCGTTCTGGAAGCCGCCTCGCAAACCTGCAAGCAACCTTATGTAATTCAGGGTTATCCCTTTTCATCCCTTCTCCGCGGTCGTAAAGTGCCTGCGTTGCGGCACATCCGTAACCGGGCGTAGGAACCCGTTAGCATAACATGACGTTTTTTTAGACAAAGAGGATGCTAAATGGCTACTACCCCAGGATTTTCTTACGCGCTCTCTGAAGAAAGCGCTGTTCATCACCTCATCAACGCTTCAATTTCCGATTCTGCGGATCTTTTTGAACTGGTCGATGCCTGTACCGCGTATGTCAGCGTACTGGTGGAAAATGACGACGCAGTGACCTTTGCCACGCTATGCGAGCGACTGCTGGCTGCGCTGAAACGGCTGCGCGAGTGCTGTGACTCAGAACTTCCACCGTATCTGGTGGAACGGCTCATTGCCGGGGAAAAGATCGCCTCCTGCGTGCCGGAATGCTGGCAAGAAACGGCGCTACAGGTGGATTATGCCGTGGCGTTAACGCTGGCGGTGATGGGCGGGACGTTGCCTGCGAGCGTGGCGAAAGAACTCACCGGGCTGTTGCATGATATGGTCTGGCTGCTGGCGGAGTTTGTGAAGGAGCCTTATATAACGGCGCACTGAGGCGGGTGATGGGTGGCCGGGGTTCTGCTGGGGTAAAAAGCAGGACTTTGGCCTTACTCAAAGTACAGAGTAGTTTGTTGAATGTCCGTTAAGAGCGAAATGCGGAAGTTAGCGCTTATTCTATTAATCTTAAAGATGGCTGCCAAAGTTGTGGTGTTTCACCTTTGATGAAAGTTTTTCATTCTGGAAAATACCATTGGCTTATGCATTCCTGTGAACGTATGTTGAAAACAACTAAAAGCGTGAATATGAATTCATTTTAAAACATGGAATTAGAGGTCGTGGTGAGAAGACGTTATGTGATTGCAGATGTGTTTACTGATAAACCTTTTTGCGGCAACCCGGTTGCAGTCGTTCTGGATGCCAAGGGACTGACTACTGAGCAAATGCAACTGCTCGCCTTAGAATTTGGCTACAGTGAAACGACCTTCGTCTTACCACCCGAAGATTTATCAAATACAGCCCGGGTACGGATTTTTACCCCATCGCGTGAAATACCTTTCGCCGGTCATCCCAATGTGGGGACGGCTTTTGTCCTGGCAAACCAGGCTGAACTCAATGGCATATCGCTGCCTGAAACGTTACTTTTTGAAGAGGGTGCCGGGCTGGTGCCAGTCAGAATTATTAGAGAAAATAAAATGGTCACAGGAGCAGAGCTTCTGGTGCCAGAAGCATTATCCTGCTACTCCGAGGTCAATCCAGAAAAAGTGGCCACCTGCCTGTCTCTGGAAACTAGTGATATACGTACAGAAATACATATGCCTCTCGTTGCCTCAGTTGGCTTACCATTTTTGATTGTAGAGCTCGCAACGCGGAACGCGCTTCGCAGTTGTGTCCCGAATTTGCAGGGTTTCCGGGCCATTCTGCCACTAGACGGTGCGGTTTCTGTTTATGCCTATACGCTGGAAACTGATCCTGAAAACCAGTGTGATTTGCAGGCCCGTATGTTTACGCCACGAATGACCGAAGATCCAGCAACAGGTAGTGCGACAGCGGCAGTTACTGCCCTGTTGGCACAGCTTCGCAATGAAAAAGAACTTTCGCTCTGTGTAAGCCAGGGCGTAGATATGGGACGGGCCAGCATATTGTTTTCAGGCTACGATGGCACGTCAGAAACACCATCCGTCAGGGTGGGAGGGAAAAGCGTTATTGTCATGGAAGGCTCGTTTACTTTGCCTTGAAGCATGTGCGTTTAGTCCGCTCTGAGCGAACAGCGGACATTAAGCGTATAAGTGAAAAAATGCTGGTTTTTCATCCATACCCTGTTAACTTGAATGTCGATGAAAACACACTTTGTGCTATTCGAATCAATCATTATTATCACCTGTCGAATTCAGGTGGGATAACGTTCGCCATTTTCCCGCCGGTAAGGCGGGCCTTACCGGTAACAATCCAGTGAGGTAAACAA
>NZ_MJAA01000100.1:0-680 GCF_001743375.1 Enterobacter sp. IF2SW-B1
AAGGGCAGCAACGAAGGTGGCGTACACAGGTTTAATCATTCGGAATAAGGGMGCGGCTGTACAAGTTGGTTTGGAAAACTRTGCACCRTCATTAGCGAATGTACAACAGAGCTTAAAGCTATTTATTCAGTTTATTCAACAGCAGTTAAGAGACAACGTGCATTTTGTTGTATTGGGACATTATCAATTGCTTGATGCCTTACTCGATAAATCGTTACAAACACCAGACATACTATCAATGATTGAGGAACGTAATTTATCGGGATTGGTTACATATTTGTCGACTGAACATCCAATCGTGCAAATCTTGAAAGAGAATACGCAACAACAATTAAATGTATTGGAGCACTATATTCCAAATGACCATCCAGCACTCGTTGAATTAAAAATATGGGAACGTTGGTTACATACACAAGGTTACAAAGACATCCATTTAGATATTACTGCGCAGCCACCTAGATCCTATTACACAGGTTTATTTATTCAATGTCATTTTGCTGAAAATGAATCTCGAGTTTTAACAGGTGGTTATTACAAAGGAAGCATCGAAGGGTTTGGGTTAGGTTTAACACTTTAAGTAAGGGAGTATGCACAATGTTAAGTATTGCCATAGCCAMAGGACGTCTAATGGATGGTTTAATTAACTATTTAGATGTAATTGAATATACGACATTATCAGA
>NZ_MJAA01000101.1:0-678 GCF_001743375.1 Enterobacter sp. IF2SW-B1
AAGTAAGGATAGGATTAAAAATTGCATAATTGCATATTTGAATAACCGCATAAAGAAAAAATGACGGGTAATCAACCATAAGAGCTAATTAAGAGCTTATGATAGATTACTCGTTTTTATTTTAATAAATAATAAAGACAGTATATGAATATAAATGAATTTATGTTAATGGATTAAAACTTTATATGAGTTTTCCAGTGGTATATTGAATAAGACGAACGACTAAACGCTAAGTTGATAATAAGAAATAATATTACACTGTAGATTGAGAAATTTAAAGTAAATAAAAAATGCATTATACAATAAATATAAAACTGAAAAATAAATTTTATGGCAATTTCGTGTAGCGAGGACTTATTAAGTGACAACCTTGTTTAAATGTTTTTAAATTAGGAAAAATGACTATAAGTAGTATTGAAGGAGCGAATAAATTATGCCAATCGTATATTATGATGGAAACTGTATATATTGTTATAACTATGTCATTTGGTTAATTCAACATGACCTACCAAGAAATTATCAATTTGCCACGTTAAAAGGTGAAGTTGGACAACAATTTTTTAAACAACATCCASAAGCGGCAAATAAAAATACTGTGATTTTACAGAAAGGTGATCGTCTATATCTTGAATCCCAGGCGATTATTCACCTAATCACACCCCTACCTAATCGAACTAA
>NZ_MJAA01000102.1:0-676 GCF_001743375.1 Enterobacter sp. IF2SW-B1
AAAATGCCAATGGGAGTGGGACAGAAATGATATTATCGCAAAATTTATTTCGTTGTCCCACCCCAACATACATTGTCTGTAGAAATTGGGAATCCAATTTCTCTTTGTTGGGGCCCGTACCCCAACGCGCATTGCTTGTAGAATTTCTTGTYGAAATTCTCTGTGTTGGGGCCCCTGACTAGAATTGAAAAAAGCTTGTTACAAGCGCATTTTCGTTCAGTCAACTACTGCCAATATAATATTATAGACCCTAGGACATTGATTTATGTCCCAAGCTCGAGATTTTCTTGCTTATTTAGTTAATTCAAAGCGTACGCCGGATTCATTAGTAGTCGATGCATTTTTATTTGTAATAGAGTATCCAGTCATTGAAATTTTAGATTCAATATCTGAAGCGGTATTTGTAGATTCGGSATTATAGAAGCTACATTCATAAGTTTTATCATCTTTCTTTTTAAGAATAAACATTCCTTTGGCTTTAACTTCGACTTTAGTACCATTAATTTCAAAAGTTTTAGCGCTATCACTATAATTGACACCAGCCCAAACCGATTCATTATCTTTCACAACGTGGAAGTCATCATCTTGTTTAACGACAGTTACTTGGCTTGCTTTGGATTTAAAATTATCTTTTGTTATTCCTGGATACAACACATATCCATATTTATCATCTGTA
>NZ_MJAA01000103.1:0-675 GCF_001743375.1 Enterobacter sp. IF2SW-B1
TATTAATAATAATGGTATTATCCATGTAGAAACAAAGTAATGCTCTTTTTTTACCTCTTGTGGGTTGAAAAATGGATCATCAGAGATAGACTTCTTCTTTTTCGAAGATGACATTTGATACTTTAATCTTCTAAAACCATAACTTGTCGCATCAAAAATGCCTTCTTGTACAAGTAAAATCAAAAAAATGCTAATAAAAATAATTAATGAAACATAAAACAATATATTTAAATATGTAATGATAGTATGGCTATTAAAAACCCATATAATAAACGTTAACATTGGGGTTATTACTGCCATTCCAAGCCATTTTTTCAACATTTGATCACTCCCACATATAAAAAACTCTTACGCATAGKTKACATTAAARTGAGAGAAGGAGGAATGATTTTTTAATTTCTTCAGCGTTATTGAAATTCTAAAATCAATCATTCTTCATTAGTTTAAAGCAAAAAAATATTGATATATAGTAAATATTGTATATATAATATTAGTTAAGATTTCAGAAAATTTTGAAGGGAATGGAAATTTAGAAATCGGAATTTGTTAGAGGAGGGGATTAGATGGGGAAATATATTTTTAAACGATTTATTTATATGCTTATTTCTTTATTTATTATTATTACAATTACATTTTTCTTAATGAAATTAATGCCAGGTTCGCCATTTAACGATG
>NZ_MJAA01000104.1:0-668 GCF_001743375.1 Enterobacter sp. IF2SW-B1
TGTAACCTCCTCTTACTTAATTATTGATTAGCCTTACTTTGTTCAATTTCTCTTTCACGAGCAACAGTTTTTAGACGTGCAATCGTTTTTCTTACTGTACGAATACGTGCAGTTTCTTCTAATTGACCTGTAGCTAACTGAAAGCGTAGGTTAAAAAGCTCTTCTTTTGAAGATTTGATTTGTTCTTCGATTTCTGAAGTGGTTAAGTCTCTAATTTCCTTAGCTTTCATTTGTTTCACCACCCAATTCCTCACGTTTTACAAACTTAGTTTTTACTGGAAGTTTGTGACTTGCTAAACGTAGTGCTTCACGCGCAACTTCTTCAGAAACGCCAGCAACTTCGAATAAAATTCTACCTGGTTTAACAACTGCGATCCAGCCTTCAACCGCACCTTTACCAGCACCCATACGTACTTCTAAAGGTTTTTTAGTATATGGTGTATGTGGGAAGATTTTAATCCAAACTTTCCCGCCACGTTTCATGTAACGTGTCATTGCTATACGAGCAGATTCGATTTGACGAGATGTGATCCAAGACGTTGTTGTAGCTTGTAAACCAAACTCACCAAATGTTACGTAGTTACCGCCTTTAGAACGACCAGTTGTTTTAGGACGATGTTGACGACGATATTTTACACGTTTTGGTAGTAACATTATTATTTTCCTCC
>NZ_MJAA01000105.1:0-667 GCF_001743375.1 Enterobacter sp. IF2SW-B1
CGTGCTGGAGTGCGGCGATGAGGTGGGTTAAGCCGCAGTCGCTCTATCTGCAGCTGTTGCTTTTCCTGGGCGTGCTGGAGTGCGGCGATGAGGTGGGTTAAGCCGCAGTCGCTCTATCTGCAGCTGTTGCTTTTCCTGGGTCTGCCGCTGCTGCTGCTGTGGGGATTGTCGGCCTTTAACAGCTACGTTAGCGCGCGGCAGGCGGCCACGCAGGCCTACGATCGCACGCCTGGGTGGTGCTCGACAGCTTTGAGCTCAACATGAACGACCGGCTCTACTATAAGGTGGGCGACCCCGACGGACGGGTGATCTCCGGCTATGACGAGCTGCCGAAGATGCCGGCTCTACTATAAGGTGGGCGACCCCGACGGACGGGTGATCTCCGGCTACACACCGAAGAGCGCGGCCAGGCGATTCGGGTGGCGCGCCTGCTGCAGCCCGTAACTGAAGAAAATGTTTTTGGCATGCCGGAGATTTACGGCGCCGAGACGCGCCAGGCCCGCCGCTATCTCCCCAGAAGAAAATGTTTTTGGCATGCCGGAGATTTACGGCGCCGAGACGCGCCAGGCCCGCCGCTATCTCCCCAGCCAGTTGCGCTTTTCATCCTGGGATTCACAGGGGCTGCTGGTGCTGCTGACGCTGGTGCTGACCGCATGGCTGCTGCGCC
>NZ_MJAA01000106.1:0-666 GCF_001743375.1 Enterobacter sp. IF2SW-B1
AACATAACTTTGAACGTGATACCCTTCTGGATAATTAACATAATCTTCTGGTTTTATAACTTTATCACTTCTAACCACTAAACATAACTTTGAACGTGATACCCTTCTGGATAATTAACATAATCTTCTGGTTTTATAACTTTATCACTTCTAACCACTAAAGAATTACCAATATTATACTCATTTTTCAAAGTAATATTAGCTTTAGGAACAGAAGCAAAGACTTTGTACTTACTATTATTTTCTTCAGAGTAATCTATKCCGGCTTTAATTATTTTATTTATTARTTCTTTAGAACTTAAATTATAATCTTCTGGTTTTATTTTATTAAGAATACCTCGAGCATTCTCTTTAGAATAAACATCTTCTAAAAGTCTCTTCACTGTTGATTCTCTATTTGTTGATTCATTTATTTTTTTAAACAACTCTTGTTGACCATTGTCAACTTCTTGTCTCTCATTATCAGCTTCTTTTAACTTTTGTTGTTGACCATTGTCAACTTCTTGTCTCTCATTATCAGCTTCTTTTAACTTTTGTTGTTGACCATTGTCAACTTCTTGTCTCTCATTATCAWCTTCTTTTAACTTTTGTTGTTGACCATTGTCAACTTCTTGTCTCTCATTATCAGCTTCTTTTAACTTTTGTTGTTGACCATTGTCAACTTCT
>NZ_MJAA01000107.1:0-664 GCF_001743375.1 Enterobacter sp. IF2SW-B1
CTTTGATTGAATCGKTGTCKTTAATSGAARATACACCAGGTGATTCAATCGCATCGGTTATTAATACATCTATTTCATTGTACTGTTGAGGAAGTTTATATAAGTATGATGCTGATTCATAATTCGAATGTTCAATGAACGATTTTATTTGTGTAATATCATATAACTGAACTATGCTCATGTCATTACCTCCGTACTTTTTGTTACTTTTATTATATAATATTTCAACTGAAATGAAAGTTAATAGTGATATTAACATGTTACAATACATTTAACACA
This sequence comes from Enterobacter sp. IF2SW-B1, assembly GCF_001743375.1. Lineage (NCBI taxonomy): Bacteria > Pseudomonadati > Pseudomonadota > Gammaproteobacteria > Enterobacterales > Enterobacteriaceae > Enterobacter > Enterobacter sp. IF2SW-B1. The sequence continues at coordinate 280 of NZ_MJAA01000107.1, forward strand.
TCATTTGCAATCATTGAATTTAAATCAAAGATTAGTGGAATAGATGAAGCACGTTCGAAATAAAAGAMCGTATGAGAAAGGATAATTTATGAAATCTTTAATATTAGCTGAAAAACCATCAGTCGCAAGAGATATTGCTGATGCTTTACAAATAAATCAAAAGCGTAATGGTTACTTTGAAAATAACCAATATATTGTCACGTGGGCGTTAGGGCATCTAGTAACAAATGCGACACCTGAACAATACGATAAAAATTTAAAGGAATGGCGATTAGAAGACCTTCCAATTATACCTAAATATATGAAAACTGTTGTTATTGGTAAAACAAGCAAACAATTTAAAACAGTAAAAGCGTTAATTTTAGATAATAAAGTGAAAGATATT
>NZ_MJAA01000108.1:0-660 GCF_001743375.1 Enterobacter sp. IF2SW-B1
GATATTAAATTTACAAAATATTATTACTTTAGAGTATAATTATTTTTAATTTCATATAAATACAAAATATTACTACTTTAGAGTATAATTATTTTTAATTTCATATAAATAAAAATGCGAAAATAATGCGGTTTAAAAGTAATTAATTGTTTAAAYGATATGTAATATGTAAATACTATATATATAATACCAATTTTAATGAAAATTTTTAAGGGAGGTAAATAATGGAAAGTACATTAGAATTAACAAAAATTAAAGAAGTATTACAAAAAAACTTGAAGATTTTAATTATTTTACCGCTATTATTTTTAATTATTAGCGCTATTGTTACATTTTTCGTCTTATCACCTAAATATCAAGCTAACACTCAAATTTTAGTGAATCAAACTAAGGGTGACAATCCTCAGTTTATGGCGCAAGAGGTTCAAAGTAATATTCAACTTGTAAATACGGATAAAGAAATTGTTAAAAGTCCTAGAATTTTAGATGAGGTGTCAAAGGACTTAAATGATAAGTATTCACCATCTAAATTATCGAGTATGTTGACAWTTACAAACCAAGAAAATACGCAACTTATCAACATCCAAGTTAAAAGTKGTCAAAAACAAGATTCGGAMAAAATTGCGAATAGCTTCGCTAAAGTTACAAGTAAACAAATTC
>NZ_MJAA01000109.1:0-660 GCF_001743375.1 Enterobacter sp. IF2SW-B1
CCATGGTATTTAAGATAAACCATTCGCATTATTCGTAACTGGATTTTTCGACAATGTAACAGACAATACTGTTGGTATTAACTTTAAGACAAACGACGGTTCAATAGCAGTATTCATGCGTCCAGATATTGGAGAAACATTTAGCGAGTTTAGAACATTCTTAGCCGTCTTGTTAATGTTGTTATTATTTATCTCGATTTCATTAGTTATCGCATCAACCTATTCAATCATTCGTCCAGTAAAAAAGTTAAAGCTAGCGACCGAACGCTTAATTGATGGTGATTTTGAAACACCTATCAAACAAACACGCAAAGATGAAATTGGAACATTACAGTATCACTTTAATAAGATGAGAGAGTCATTGGGACAAGTTGATCAAATGAGGCAGCATTTTGTACAAAATGTATCTCATGAAATCAAAACACCATTAACACATATTCATCATTTATTAAGCGAGTTACAACAAACTTCTGATAAAACATTACGACAACAATATATAAATGATATTTATACCATTACAACGCAGCTGAGCGGATTAACAACTGAATTGTTGCTCTTATCCGAATTAGATAATCATCAACATTTATTATTCGATGATAAGATTCAAGTCGATCAACTCATTAAAGATATCATTCGACATGAACAATTTGCTGCTGATGA